>NZ_JBICII010000027.1:0-47534 GCF_043101865.1 Pseudomonas sp. zjy_15 | reverse complement strand
GATAGCGGGTCGGCCTGCTTTCGCGATCGCTGTGGGAGCGGCCTTGTGTCGCGAAATGAGGGCGAAGCCCTCACATGCTCACAGCCATACACAGTCCCAATGGGGATACTCGCCAGCCCGCCGCACCAGGCCGGCCCGAATGGGGTTGGCGATGATGTAGCGGGCCACCGCTCGCACATCCTCCTCGCGACGCAAAGCCCGGTCATGAAAGCTGGTTTGCCAGATATGCCGTCTTTCAGCACCGGCCTTGTACAAGGCACAGCTGCTTCTGGATTTGAATTCGCACATTAGCCTACCCAGGCTCACTGGACCCAGCTCGATAAGCCAGTGAAGGTGATCCGGCATCAACACCCATGCCAGCGATCGACAAGCCTTGCGCTCATCGCTGAACCGCAACTGCTGGATCACGGTCCTGGCGAATCGGAAGTCTTTGAACAACGGCGTTCGGCTGCGGGTAGTTGTGGTCAACAGGTAGAGGCGCCCGGATTCGGACACCGGGCCATTACGTAAACGATGGGAGCCTGGACGTTCCATGTCTTTCTCCTTTGAATTGTGCATTCAAAGTTAGCGCCGCGAATGCGACGGGCGAGGACAGGACCATTACCGGGTATGACACGGTGAGGGCTTCGCCCTCATATCGCGACACGAGGCCGCGCCCACAAAAACAAGCAATCCGTGCAGTTTTTGCGGGGCGGCCCCGTCAATTACGACGACAGGTACGAAGACCGGGTCAAGCCCAGGCGCAAGGCATCCAGATACTGGGTCCGCTCGCGCGCAGTGATCTTGGCGCTGGCAACCTTGTCGCGGTAATGCGTCATCAACTCCTCCGGCGACAGGTGCACGTAGCGCAGCATGTCTTCGATGGTGTCGTGGGTTTCGATACCGGCGTGGTACACGCTGCCGTCGGCATTCTGGTAGATGTTCACCGAGTCGGTGTCACCGAACAGGTTGTGCATGTCACCCAGGATTTCCTGATAGGCACCCACCAGGAACACGCCCAGCAGGTAATCCTCGCCCTCCTTCACCGCATGCACCGGCATGCTGGTTTCGATACTTTGCTCGTCAACGTACTGGTTGATCTTGCCGTCGGAGTCGCAAGTCAGGTCCTGCAATACCGCACGCCGCATCGGCTCTTCGTCCAGGCGGTGCAGCGGGATGATCGGCAGTACCTGGCCGATGGCCCAGGTGTCTGGCAGGCTCTGGAACACCGAGAAGTTGCAGATGTACTTGTCGGCCAGCTTGTCGTTCAGCTCGTCCAGCACCTGGCGGTGCGAGCGCTGGCGGGCTTTCAGCGAGTTGTGCAGGCGGCGGCACACGGCAAAATAGCACTGCTCGGCCAAGGCTTTCTCGCCCAGGCTGATCTTGCCGTCGGCGTACTGCGCGGCCACATCACCCATGTAGTGGGTGGCACGCCAGTAGGTCTCGGTGACCATCTCGATGTCGGTCGGGCCAAGCAGATCGGCCAGCCACTGCACGGTCTCGGGCAGGGCTTCCTTGTTCTCGATGGTGGGTACGTCGTCGTTGTGCTTCTCGACATCGGTGACCTGGATCACCAGCATGGCGTGGTGCGCGGTCAGCGAACGGCCACTCTCGGAGAAGATGTGCGGGTGTGGCAGGCCCTGCGCGTCGCAGAACTCCTTGAGCATGCCCACCACCACGCCGGCGTAGTCGTCCATGTCGTAGTTGATCGAGCTGGCATTGCGCGAGTGGGTGCCGTCGTAGTCCACACCCAGGCCGCCACCCACGTCGATGTGATCGACCGGCAGGCCCAGCGCACGCAGTTCGCCGTAATAACGGATGGCCTCTTTGAAGCCGTGCTGGTAGTCGGCCAGGTTGGCGATCTGCGAACCCATGTGGAAGTGCAGCAGGCGGATGCCCTGGTCCAGACCGGCATCGCGGAAGCGCTGCACCACCGAGAGCAATTGGGCGGCGGACAAACCGAACTTGGACTTCTCGCCACCGGTGTCGGCCCACTTGCTCGAGGCCAGCGACGACAGGCGAACACGCAGGCCAACCTGCGGTTTCACCTTGAGCTCGGCGGCTTCTTCGATCACCAAGGCTACTTCCGACTCTTTCTCGATGACGATGAACACGTTGTGGCCGAGCTTCTGGCCCATCAGCGCCAGGCGAATGAACTCACGGTCCTTGTAGCCGTTGCAGACGATGGTGCCGCCCTTCGGCGCCAGCGCCAGCACTGCCAGCAACTCGGGTTTGGAGCCGGCTTCCAGGCCAATGGAAACGTTCTGCGTGGCGATGATGTTCTCCACCACCGCTTCCTGCTGGTTGACCTTGATCGGGTACAACGCGGTGTACTGGCTCTGGTATTCCAGGCGCGCGATGTTGGCGTCGAAGGCGCCGGTCAGCTGGCGCACACGGTCCTGCAGAATGTCAGGGAAGCGCACCAGCAAGGGCAGCGACAAGCCGCTCTGGCGCAGTTCGTCGACCTGCTTGAACAGGTCAATCGGAGCACTGTCAGGGCCGTTGGGGCGTACTTCGACGCGCCCGGCGTCATTGATGGCGAAATAGCCAGCGCCCCAATGGCGGATGCCATAAACACTGCGGCTATCAGCCACGGTCCATTGGCTACCATCGTCTTTGCGTGTGCGTCGTACGGACATTCAAGTCCCCTATAGATAAGTCGAAGACACTGCCCGCAGGCAGCGGGGCGAGTGTAAAAGCTGAAAATGACGATTCATCCGTGCTCAGGCATAGACTCTGACCACGGGAACGAGTTTAGAAAGCGCTGGGCAAAAAATCGCGCGGTGGCTTCAGCCGCCGGACTTTTTCGCCTTGAAACCCTGTTTGGTCAGCTCGCCGATCAACAGCTCGACATGGTCGCCCTGGATCTCGATAACCCCGTCCTTCAGCGCGCCGCCGGTACCGCAGCGGCGCTTGAGCGTGGTCGCCAGTTCTTTGAGCTGGTCAGGCGGTAGCGGCACGCCGGTGACGGTGGTCACGGTCTTGCCACCACGGCCTTTGCTTTCGCGGCGCACGCGGGCAATGCCGTCGCCTTCGGGGATGGTTTGCTGCTTGCAGATGCAGGCATCCACCGGCTGGCCACAGTCGGGGCAGTGCCGACCGGCGTCGGTGGAGTACACGAGACCGCCAAGGGCGGAAAAGGAAGAAGCTTTCTTGGCCACTTTTGTTCCTCGGTGCTGAGGACAAAAACTGGTCGTGCCTTGGGGTTGAGGCCGACCGCGAAGCCCCACTCTGGCAGGGGCGGCGCTACTGCTGCAAGAATTGCGGCAGCCCGAAAAGGGCGCGCAGTGTAACGATAAATACGCCTGTTGTGTAGGAGCGGGTTTACCCGCGAACAAGGGCAAAGCCCTTGCCCTGCGAAACGGGTGTCTGGGCCGGTATTTCGCGGGTAAACCCGAGGCTACACAGTGGCCTTGTAGCGCTGCAACGCCGCCAACGAGTCCGGGCAATAAGGCTTGCTCAGGCTTTCCTGCTCAGCCTGTTCCAGACCGATGAAGCGCGCCTCGATCACCTCTTCCGGCTGCAACCGCAACGGCGCATCCGACACCGCCGAATATACTGCACACCACAAGCGGTTATCCGGCTGGCCAAAGTAGAACCGCTCGTGGAAGCGCAACTCAGCGCCTTCGATGCCCAGCTCTTCGGCCAGCTCGCGCGCTGCCGATTCGGCATACGCCTCCCCAGCCGTGACCATGCCGCCCGCCGCCACATCCCAATACCCTGGGTACAGCGCCTTGCTCAGCGTACGCCGGTGTACACACAATTCACCGGCACTGTTGAACAGCAGAATGAACGTGCAGCGCCCGATCAGGCCACGCTCGCGCAGCTCGGCACGGGGCAAGGCGCCCAGTACCTGGTCGGTCTCGTCCACCCAGGTGACCAGCTCGCGGTCGGAAGCCGCCCGATGGGCGGCCTCGGCGGGGCTGATAGCCATCATCAACCCTGCGACAACAACTGACGCAGGTCGATTACCGCAGCGTTGGCCCGGGAAATGTAATTGGCCATGACCAACGAGTGGTTGGCCCACATGCCGAAGCCACTGCCGTTGAGCACCATCGGGCTCCACAGCGCCTCTTGTGAGGCCTCCAGCTCACGAATGATCTGGCGCACGCTGACGGTGGCATTCTTCTTCGCCAGCACGTCGGCGAAGTCAACCTCGATGGCACGCAGCAGGTGCGACAGCGCCCAGGCTTGGCCACGGGCTTCGTAGAACACGTTGTCAATCTGCAGCCATGGGGTTTCTACCAGCTCCTCGTCCACCTGCGGCGCCTGACCGGCAACGACCGACTCGGTCTTCAACGTGCTGTTGAGCTTGACCCGCCCAACGCTTGCCGACAGGCGCTGCGACAGCGAGCCCAGACGGGTGGCCACGTCACCCAGCCAGTTGTTCAGGTTGTCGGCGCGGGTATAGAAGATCGCGCCCTTGTCGCCAGCAGCCAGACGGGTCTGGTAACGGGTCAGCGACTTGATGCCTTCTTCGAACTCCGACTCGCTCGACGGCAGGATCCAGCTCTTGTTGTCGAAGTTGAAGCGTGGCTCGGCCTTGGCCAGGTCGGCGTCTTCGGTGGACTGCGACTGCGAACGGGCGAAGTCTTTGCGCAGAGCACGGGACAGGTCGCGGACCTGGACCAGCACGCCATATTCCCAACTTGGCATGTTGTCCATCCACAGCCCTGGCGGGAAGCGGTCGTTGGAAATGTAGCCGCCCGGCTTGTTCAACAAAGTGTTGGCCACGGTCTTGAGGGTTTCGACGGTGGTATAGCCCACCACCATCTGCTGGCCAGCACGTTCGGCTGCGGCCTGGGCGTTTTGCTGCACCGGGAACAGAGCAGGCTCCTGGCTCCAGTACCAGCCCAGGCCGATACACACCAGCAGGTACAACCCGATCAGGGTCCCCAGGGCACGGCTCCAAAGGCCGCCAAGGTAGCTACGGGCGGCAGCGCCACGCCCGTCGACACGCTCACGGGGCTCGGCTTTGGCCTCTCGGTTTTTCCAGTCCAGCATGGCTTTGTCCTTAATCAGTCACGACGGTTCAGGGGCTTTGACCACAGGCCTGCGCTAGGGTGCCACGGTAAGCCCGAATGCCAGCACTATAAAGCAGACACCACCGTACGCATAAGCGACCATTCAGTCAGCAACTGAATATTCGTTCTGCCCGCTTTGTTGACGCAGGGCACTCACGCACTTGAAAAGAGCTGCTAGCATAGAGCCATCATTGCCCCTGCACATCCCAACCTATAAGTAGCCAGGACATGAGCCAAGCAGTCGAGCCGAGCCCGCAGTGCCCCGTCCAACAGCTGACGCGTAACGGCCTGCGCAAGGACGATCCGCTCGACCAGTTGCATCTGCCCGTGCGCAAACCGGTGTACATCCTGCTGCAGGACCACGAGCGCGCCCAGCGCCTGGCCCAGCAACTGGAATTCTTTGGTCTGGTGGTGCAAGCGTTGCCGAGCGCCGCAGCGTTTCTCGCCTCGATCAGCGAGTACCCGCCGTCGGCCATCATCATGGATGTCGACTTCACCGGCGCCGGGCTGGGCTTGCTGCTGGCCGCTCAGGTGCAGCAGGGCCTGGCACGCTCCATTCCGTTGCTGTTCTTCAGCCATCACGAAGCCGACACCCCTACCCGCCTTGCCGCAGTACGCGCCGGCGGTCAGGATTTTCTCACCGGCAGCCTGGAAGCCTCCAGCTTGCTGGAAAAGGTCGAACTGCTGACCAACACCGCCCCGCACGACCCGTTGCGCGTGCTGATCATCGACGATTCGCGCACCCAGGCCATGTACACCGAGCGTGTACTGGCCGGCGCCGGCATGCTCACCCGCAGCCTGACCGACCCGATCCGCACCATGGCCGAGCTTGCCGACTTCCAGCCCGACCTGATCATCCTCGACCTGTACATGCCGGCCTGCACCGGCCCGGAGCTGGCCAAGGTAATCCGCCACAGTGACCGGTATGTGAGTGTGCCGATCATCTACCTGTCTGCCGAGGACGACCTGGACAAGCAACTGGATGCCATGAGCGAAGGCGGTGATGACTTTTTGACCAAGCCGTTTCGCTCACGCCACCTGATCACTACCGTGCGCAACCGCGCCGCCCGCGCCCGCCATTTGAAGGCGCGCATGGTTCGCGACAGCCTCACCGGGCTGTACAACCACACTCATATCCTGCAGTTGCTGGAAGACTGCAGCTTCCGCGCCCGCCGTGAGCAGCAGCCGTTGAGCTTTGCCATGCTCGACATCGACCACTTCAAGAAGATCAACGACCGCCATGGCCACCCCATGGGCGACCGAGTGATCAAGAGCCTTGCTCTATTCCTCAAGCAGCGCTTGCGCAAGACCGATTTCATTGGCCGCTACGGTGGCGAGGAATTCGCCATCGTCATGCCCAATACCGCGCTGGACGCCGCACACAAAGTGCTGGACGAAATTCGCCGGCGCTTTGCCGAAATTCTCTACCCGGCGCAGCCACGAGACTTGCAGTGCACCTTCAGCGCCGGCGTGGTGCAACTGGATGAGGGGCTGGATGCACTGACCATGGCCAGCGCAGCGGACGAGGCGCTGTACCGGGCCAAGCATGCGGGGCGCAATTGCGTCGTTCGTGTAGAGCCCTGAAATTCGCACTCACTGTGCCGGCTTCTTCACAGACTCGCCCGCTTCCCCAGGCATTTCACACACCTCAAATCTGGAGGTAAACCTGTGGGAGCGGGCAAGCCCGCGAAGAGGCCAGTGCAGGCCACACCAATAGAGGCACTGTGCCACTTTTTTTCTGACGCCAAGCCCCTGGCGTCATCACCCCGTCACAAAATCGCAATAACTTCAGGCGCCTACCTCTCCCCTGCGCAGGAAGTTCGCGGCTATGCGCCTGAAGTGGCTGACCAATTTCAACACCCTGTTGCTGGTAACCGTGTGTATCGCCTTGGGCGCCACCCTGTGGTGGTCGCAGCGCGCCCTCGAGCGCCCCTACCAGCTGATGGAGCGCTATCTGGGCCTGTCCCAGCAGTTCCAGAACCAGGCGGCGCGCAATATCCAGGCCTACCTGGGCAGCGGCGATGCCCTGCGCCAGGCCGCCGCCATGGAGGCGACCCAGCAGTTGCAGGCCGCACTGACGGACTGGCCGGTAGAGCTGGCCGAGAAGTTACGCCCCAGCCTGGATAGCCTGCAGGCCTTCACCGCCAATGAACTGCTGGCCGCCGGCAAGCTGGCCGGCGACCCACAAGCCCTGCTGCTGCAAGCCGAGCGGGAGCTGGGGGCGAACTTCGAGCAGATGGCCAGCTACGCCCGCGACAGTGGCAACGCCGAGGCCAATCGCTACTTGCAGCCCTTGCTCGACGCCACCCTGCATCTGGGGCGGCTGTCATTGGCTCGCGACAAGCTGGTCAGCAGCGGCCGCCCAGAGCTGGCCGACGAGGTGGAGCGCGAACTGCAACTGATCCGCGCCCAGGCCCAGACGGTCGACGGCCTGCCACTGCTCGGCGTAACCCGCGCGGCCGAATCCGGAGCCGACGACTTCGCTGCGATGATGGGCCTGGAATCCCAGAGCAGCGCCCAGCAGGAAGACATTGCCGTGGGCCTCAAGCGTGAATTGCAAAGCCTGCTCAACCGCTACCCGGCCGAACTGCAACGCACCCGCGAACAGATCGAGCGCCGCGCCGAGCTGGCCGCCACCACCGGCCAGCGCCTGGAAGCCGTACAACAGGCCATCGCCGCGCTGGAACCCGAAGTACGCGGCCAGCATGCGAAAATCGCTGCCGAGGTGCGCATCATCCAAGGCCTGATGATCGGCCTTATCCTGCTGATCGCCCTATTGATCGATACGCTGCAACGGCGCCTGGCCCGTACCCTGACCGGACTGGCCCCGGCCCTGTCACGCTGGGCCGAGGGCGATTTCGCCCAAGCCATCGCCCTGGGCAAGACCAACCGCGAACTGCACGACATCCAGGAGTCGCTCAACCGCCTGCGTCAGTACCTGGTGGAGCTGGTCGGCACCATCCGCCATAACGCCGAGCAGGTGGCCGGCAGCAGCCATGCCCTGGCCGGCATGAGCGCTGCGCTGCACGGCGGCGCCGAGCGACAGGCCGGCGATACCGGGCAGATCCGCGATGCCTTGGGCGAGCTGGAAGCAACCATTCAACAAGTGGCTGGTGATGCCAGCGCAGCCGCCGAGGCCAGCCGCGATGCCGGGCGTGCGGTGGAACAAGGCCAGGCGGTAATCGGCCAGAGCCTGTCGGGCTTGCGTGAACTGGTCGATGAAGTGCAAGGCAACGCCCGCATGATCGAGCAACTGGCGGAAGAATCGGCAACCATTGGCGGGGTGCTGACGGTGATCCGCTCGATTGCCGAGCAGACCAACCTGCTGGCACTGAACGCCGCGATCGAAGCGGCCCGCGCCGGCGAAATGGGCCGTGGCTTTGCCGTGGTTGCCGATGAGGTGCGCTCGCTGGCTCAGCGCACCACGGGGGCTACCGGCGAGATACAGGCATTGATCGACCGCTTGCAGCAGGCCGCCAGGAGTTCGGTGGCGGGGATGCGCGCGCAACTGGAACACGCCGAGGCCACGGCCAACCAAGCCCAGGCGGCGGATGGGGCACTGGATGAGATTGTCTGTGCCATTCGTACCATTTCCGATACAGCGGTGCGGATTGCCGATGTCACGGCGCAGCAGAGTGGCGCGGTCAGCGAGATTCGTGATCACAGCGAGCGGATTCACGAACTGGGTGAAGACAACCTGCAGCGCATTGGCGAGGGGCGTGAGCAAGGCGAACAGTTGCTGAGCCTGGGCGGTGAGCTGAACCGGGCGGTGCGAGCGTTCAGGGTCTGAGTCAGCGGGTGGTCGCCACGACAGGTGTAGCAGTTGGGTGGTGTTCGACGGGACATGTGCTGCGCCTGGGAGATCGAGCGCCGCCCGCGCGGCGCTTCGCGGGTAAACCCGCTCCTACGTTTGTTTCGGGCCAATTATTCCTGCGCATCCGTTATCATGCCGGGCACGTTCCACCTCGCGAGTCCGCCATGCGCCGCCTGTTTTTCATGCTGTTCCTGCTGCTGGCCAGCCCTGCCTTCGCCGCAGGCCTGCTCGACAACCGCCCCAGCGCCACCCTCGGCGCCGCTTCGCTGGCCAACAACGCCGACTTCCTGCCGGTACACGAGGCCTTCAAGCTCAACCTGGTCCAGGCCGATGCGCAAACCATCAAGCTGCGCTTCGTCGCCACCGATGGCTACTACCTCTACCGCCACCGCTTCCAGTTCCACACGGAACCGGCCGATATCACCCTGGGCACGCCGAACATCCCCAAGGGTGAGCCCAAGCACGATGAATTTTTCGGCGACGTCGAGGTGTACCACGGCGTGCTCGATATCGAGTTGCCGCGCAAAGACCCACGCGCCTTCACCCTGCTGGTGGGCTACCAGGGTTGCGCCGACAAGGGCTTGTGCTACCCACCGGAAACCGCACGCCTGAGTATTGATGGCGAAGGCGCTGCAAACGCGCCGGCCACCCGCGAGCACGGCTGGAACTGGAAGTCGCTGCTGCTGTTCTTCCTCGCCGGGGTCGGCCTGACCTTCACCCCCTGTGTCCTGCCGATGTTGCCGATCCTCTCCGGTGTGGTGCTGCGCGGCCAGGTTGGCGGCGTGCGCGGCCTGGCGCTGTCGCTGGCCTACGTGCTGCCAATGGCGGCCAGCTTCGCGGTACTCGGCGCACTGATGGGCCTGTTCGGTGCAAGCCTGAACCTGCAGGCGCGCCTGCAGTCGGCCTGGGTGCTGGTTCCCTTCGCGCTGTTCTTCGTGGTGTTCGCCCTGGCCATGTTCGGCCTCTTCGAGCTGAAGCTGCCCCAGGCCCTGAGTAACCGCCTGAACAACGTCGCCAATCACACCCGGGGCGGCTCGCTGCTGGGCGCAGCAGTGCTCGGAGTGCTCTCCAGCTTGCTGGTTTCTCCGTGTGTATCGGCGCCCTTGGCCGGTGCCTTGCTCTATATCAGTGCCAGTGGCGATGCCCTGGGTGGCGCGCTCAAGCTGTTCGCCCTGGGTTTGGGCATGGGTGCGCCGTTGCTGCTGGTGGCCACCGGGGGCGCGGCCTGGCTGCCCAAAAGCGGCCCGTGGATGAACACCGTGAAAAACGCCATCGGCGTACTGCTGCTGGGGCTGGCCATCGGCTTGCTCAGCCGTGTACTGCCAGGCCCTGTGACCTTGCTGTTGGTCGGTTTCCTCGCCGCGGGTGTGGCACTGTTCCTCGGCGCCCTTGAATTCGTCGTCAAGACGGCACCCCAGCGCCTGGCGCAACTGCTCGGTCTGGCCTTGCTGGTGTACGCGCTGGCTTGCTGGTACGGCGCCCTCACTGGCCAGGGCGACCCGCTGCGCCCGCTGCCGGTTGCGTCACTGACCGCCAGCGGCGGCCTGCCAGCAGCAAAAGCCGATGCCTGGCAGACCATCACTACCCCTGATGCGTTGGACGCAGCCCTGGCGCAGGCCAAGGCTGCCGGCCAGCCAGTGCTGCTGGACTGGTACGCCGACTGGTGCATCAGTTGCAAAGTGATCGAGCATGAGGTGCTCAATGCACCACAGGTGCAAACACAGCTGTCCGGCTTCAAATTGCTGCGTTTCGACCTAACCGAAAGTAATGCCCAGCAACGCAAACTGCTCGACCGCTACCAGCTGTTCGGCCCACCCGCCCTGCTGTTTTTTTCTGGGAACGGCAGCGAAATTACCGCTGATCGGGTGATTGGCGAGATAAATGCAGGTGAATTTGCGCACGTTCTGGCACGCGTGCGCGACAAAGTCGGTCTATAACTTCCCGCGAGCCCGGAAAAATCCTGAAATGAATGACCGGATTTAATCATCCGGTCACATACTTCGCGCGAACCTCGGACATCGTGCTGCCTATTGCCGGGAACTGGACACTTGCCGTCGCTTTACGGCACACTCGGCGCGCTGTGTCGAATTGCCCTACAAATCCAAGGAATCCGCAGATGGCAACGCTACTGGTGCTCCACGGCCCCAACCTCAACCTGCTCGGCACTCGCGAGCCGGGCCACTACGGCGCCGTGACCCTGGCTCAGATCAACCAGGACCTGGAGCAACGTGCCCGCGCCGCAGGCCACCATCTGCAGTACCTGCAGAGCAATGCCGAATACGAACTGATCGATCGCATTCACGCCGCACGCAACGAGGGTGTGGACTTCATCCTGATCAATCCGGCTGCTTTCACTCACACAAGCGTTGCATTACGTGACGCATTGCTTGCGGTGAGCATCCCATTCATCGAAGTGCACCTGTCCAACGTGCACAAACGCGAACCGTTCCGTCACCACTCCTACTTTTCCGATGTTGCCGTAGGGGTTATCTGCGGTCTGGGCGCCAGCGGTTATCGCCTGGCCCTGGAGTCCGCGCTGGAACAACTGGCTGCCAACGCACAGCCCAAATGATGAAAACCCTGGCCTAAGTGGGCCGGGGTTCGAGAGAAACGTTTCAGATACGTTTTTTTGTATTTCGCCCCCTGACCGAACCTTTGGGAGTTGATGATTAATGGATATCCGTAAAGTCAAGAAACTGATCGAGCTGCTGGAAGAGTCTGGCATCGACGAACTGGAGATCAAGGAAGGCGAAGAGTCGGTCCGTATCAGCCGTCACAGCAAGACTCCAGCTGCCCAGCAGTTCTACGCACCGGCGCCTATGGCTGCCGCCCCTGCCGCTGCTCCGGTCGCTGCTGCTGCCCCAGCCGCCGAAGCTGCTGCTGCTGCCCCAGCCCTGAAAGGCACCGTGATCCGTTCGCCAATGGTAGGTACCTTCTACCGCAAGCCTTCGCCGACCTCGCCTAACTTCGCTGAAGTTGGCCAGTCCGTGAAGAAAGGCGACACCCTGTGCATCGTCGAAGCCATGAAGATGATGAACCACATCGAAGCCGATATTGGCGGTGTCATCGACGCCATCCTGGTAGAAGACGGCCAGCCGGTTGAGTTCGACCAGCCGCTGTTCACCGTCGTTTGAATCGCGGAGAGCCAACGATGTCTGGGAAGCTCGAAAAAGTCCTGATCGCCAACCGCGGGGAAATTGCCCTGCGGATCCTGCGTGCCTGCAAAGAGCTGGGTATCAAGACCGTCGCCGTGCACTCCACTGCTGACCGTGAACTGATGCACCTGGGCCTGGCAGACGAGTCGGTCTGCATCGGCCCTGCATCGTCCAAGGATTCCTACCTGCATATCCCGGCAATCATCGCTGCCGCCGAAGTGACTGGCGCCACTGCGATTCACCCGGGTTACGGCTTCCTGGCGGAAAACGCCGACTTTGCCGAACAGGTGGAAAAATCCGGTTTCGCCTTCATCGGCCCGAAAGCCGATACCATTCGCCTGATGGGCGACAAGGTTTCGGCCAAGGACGCGATGATCAAGTCGGGCGTACCGACCGTACCGGGCTCCGATGGCCCACTGCCAGAAGACGAAGAAGTTGCCCTGGCGATTGCCCGTGACGTCGGCTACCCGGTGATCATCAAGGCCGCCGGTGGCGGTGGTGGTCGCGGCATGCGCGTGGTGCACAAGGAAGAGGACCTGATTTCCTCGGCCAAGCTCACCCGTACCGAAGCCGGTGCAGCCTTCGGTAACCCGATGGTTTACCTGGAGAAGTTCCTGACCAACCCACGCCACGTGGAAGTACAGGTACTGTCCGACGGCCAGGGCAACGCCATTCACCTGGGCGACCGCGACTGCTCGCTGCAGCGCCGTCACCAGAAGGTACTGGAAGAAGCACCAGCCCCGGGCATCGATGAGAAAGCCCGTCAGGAAGTGTTCAAGCGCTGCGTCGATGCGTGCATCGAGATCGGCTACCGTGGTGCCGGTACTTTCGAGTTCCTGTACGAAAACGGCCGCTTCTACTTCATCGAGATGAACACCCGCGTGCAGGTTGAGCACCCGGTATCGGAGATGGTCACTGGCATCGACATCGTCAAGGAGATGCTGAGCATCGCCGCTGGCAACAAACTGTCGTTCCGCCAGGAAGACGTGGTGATCCGTGGCCACTCGCTGGAGTGCCGGATCAACGCCGAAGACCCGAAGAAGTTCATCCCGAGCCCAGGCAAGGTGAAGCACTTCCACGCCCCAGGCGGCAATGGCGTACGCGTCGATTCGCACCTGTACAGCGGTTATTCGGTTCCGCCGAACTACGACTCGCTGATCGGCAAGCTGATCACCTACGGCAAGGACCGCGACGAAGCCATGGCGCGCATGCGCAATGCCCTGGACGAGATCGTCGTCGACGGCATCAAGACCAACATCCCGCTGCACCGCGACCTGGTGCGTGATGAAGGCTTCTGCAAAGGCGGCGTCAACATTCACTACCTCGAGCACAAACTGGCCAACCAGGAGTGATCGTGTAGTGTGATGTACCAGAACCCCGGCCCTGTGCCGGGGTTTTTTATTGCCTGCCAGAATCTGGGGCCGCGTCGCGGCCCTATCGCGACACAAGGCCGCTCCCACAGATTCCGCGCATGCCTCAGGACTGACGCCGTCTTTGTAGGAGCGGCCTTGCGTCGCGAAAGGGGCGCAGCGCGCCCCCAGGGCTCTACCCCTTCATCCGCGGCATGTCGATACGATGCTCATGCACTCGCCGATAAAGCGTCGCCCGCGAAATACCCAAAGCGCGCGCCGCATCAGCCGGCTTCCAGCGATGGCGGATCAGCGCGTCCAGCAGCAGCTGCCGGGCCGGGCACGACACCCCGCTTTCGGCCGAGCCAACCGCTTCACCACGCACCTCCTGCGGCAGATCCTGCAGCCGCACCTGCCCGCCCTCACTCACCGCACAGGCATACCGCAACACCTGCCGCAGCTGGCGCAAATTGCCCGGCCAGCGATAAACCAGCAGCGCCTGCAGCGCGTCATCCGCCAACACCACCTCCACCCCGCAAGCTGCAGCCTCTTCGGCCAGCAACTGATGAATCAGCCCCAACCGGTCATCACGCTCACGCAAAGGTGGTAGCTCGAAGCGGGCATTGGCCAGGCGGAAGTACAAGTCCTCACGAAATCGCCCGTCCTCAACCATCGCCGCCAGATCGCGATGGGTCGCACAGATCACCTGAATATCCACCCGCTCCCGCCGTGCCGCACCCAGCGGCGCCACCTCCCCCTCCGCCAGCACCCGCAGCAGGCGGGTCTGCAGGTTCAGCGGCATGTCCCCGATCTCGTCGAGGAACAGCGTGCCGCCACCGGCCTGCTGCAACAGCCCTTGCATGCCTTTGCTGGAAGCCCCGGTGAAGGCCCCGGCCACATAGCCGAACAACTCGCTCTCGATCAGGGTTTCCGGAATGGCCGCGCAGTTCAGGGTAACGAACGGGCCATCACAGCGCTGGCTTTGCTGGTGCAGTTGGCGGGCGAATACCTCCTTGCCGGCCCCGGTCTCACCCAGCACCAGCACCGCCAGGTTGCAATCCTTGACCCGAGTGGCCAGCCGCAGGTGCTGCTCGATACGGGTGTCCTGGGCCTGGCGTACAGGCTGCGCACGCTGGCGTTGCTGCGGTGCGCTGACCCGGCCATACAAACCGCCCAGACCGGGCAGGCGCTGGGCGGACGACGCGCTCACCCGGCGCAGCTGGTCGATGTCGAACAGTTCGCCAATGTGCTCGGGCAAACGCCCCAGGCGCTCCACCAACCGTTGCCGCGCCAGGCTGTTGATCGCCTGCAAGCGGCCATCGGCATCCCAGGCAAGCAGATAGTCGGGCTGGCTCTCCACATAGCCGGGCGTGCCATGGGCGCGCATCACCCAGTGGCCTTGGGCGCTGTGCATGAAGAAGGCGTTTTCGATCTCGCGGGCCGTCTGCTCGACCAGTTGGCGGATCAGGTGCTGGCTGCGCCGATCGTCCGGCGACTGCAAGGCCGACACATCGACCACGCCCAGCAACTCACCCAACGGGTCGAACACCGGCGCCGCCGTGCAGGTCAGGCCAATGAAGGCGGCGCGAAAGTGATCGCGCTTGTGCACCGTGACCGGGGCCTTGCTGGTGAGCACTGCCGCCACACCGCATGTGCCCTCCTCACCCTCCGACCAGCAGGTCCCCAGATACAGCCCGGCCTTGCGACAGTCGTTGCGGATGGCCGACTCGACCCGGTAATCGATGGTGCGCCCTTGGGCATCGGTCAGCAACACACAGTAGTCAGCGCCGCGTACCCGCTCGTGCAAACGGGCCACGGCATCGCTGGCGATACGCAGGAACAGCTCGGCGCGTTCGCGGCATTCATTGAGCAGGCTTTGGGAAAGGATACGCGGCCCCTGCTGGGAACCGGGGTCGAGACGGTACACATCCATGGAGCGGCGCCATGAATCGAGGATCAGCGGTGGTACCGGCGCCTGCGGCAGGCGGTCGGCATTCTTCAACACCCTGCTGACGCAGTCCACATGGGCTCGGGAGTTCGCGGCAAGCATTCAGGCCCTCCGGTTCTCGTTGCTGTTTTTATCGTTGTCCGGCCATTAAGCGCCTCTGGGCATGCCCCGACAAGCACTGTGTGATTACCGGCCGGCTTGAGACGCAGCGTCTCAGCGTCTCGGCAACGCAGGCCTGGCGCTGGCACCCGGCGTCTCGCCGCCACACCCGTGAAGCCCTGACCGATCACGACCAGAGCCCTCTAGCCCGGCCACTTCAGCCATCGCGAAGAAAGCTGGCACCCCGCTTGCTCCTGCCCTTGCAAACAAAAACACGAGGTGCGCCATGCCGCTACCCGCCCCGATTGTCGGGATCATTGCCAACCCTGCCTCTGGCCGCGACCTGCGCCGCCTGACCGCCAATGCCGGGCTCTATTCGAGCACCGACAAGGCCTCGGCCATCCAGCGCCTGCTGGCCGCTTTCGGTGCCACCGGCATTGGCCAGGTGTTGCTGCCCAGCGACATGACCGGCATCGCTGCCGCGGTGCTCAAGGCCAGCCAAGGCCCGGGGGCCCGTGACCAGCATTGGCCGGCCATCGAGATACTCGACCTGCCACTGACCCAGACCGTGGCCGATACCCGCCTGGCTACTCGGCGCATGGTCGAGCGCGGCGTGGCGATGATCGCCGTACTGGGCGGGGATGGCACCCACAAGGCGGTCGCCGCCGAGGCCGCTGACGTGCCGCTGCTGACCCTGTCCACCGGCACCAACAACGCCTTCCCCGAACTTCGTGAAGCCACCAGCGCGGGCCTGGCCGGTGGCCTGCTTGCCAGCGGCCGGGTACCGGCAAGCATCGGCTTGCGCCGCAATAAACGCTTACTGGTGAACGTGCCAGAACAACAGCTGGCCGAATGGGCCTTGGTCGAGGTGGCCGTGTCGCCGCAGCGCTTCATCGGTGCACGTGCGCTCAGCCGCAGCGAGGATCTCTGCGAAGTCTTCGCCTGCTTCGCCGAACCCCACGCCATCGGCCTGTCGGCCCTGTGCGGCCTGTGGTGCCCCGTGTCACGCCAAGACCCGCACGGCGCCTGGGTTCGCCTGGCCCCCGGCGCCGAACAGGCGTTGTTGGCGCCGTTGGCGCCCGGCCTGCTGCAAGCCTGCGGCATCTCTGCCTGCGGTGCGCTGACGCCCGGCGTCGCCCATCGCCTGAGCCTGGCCAGCGGCACCCTGGCCCTGGACGGCGAACGCGAAATCGAATTTGCCGAGCATGACACGCCCACCATCACCCTCGACCACCAAGGCCCACTCAGCGTGGACGTCGAGGCCGTACTGGCGCATGCCGCCCGCCACCACTTGCTGGCCGTCCCGCGCGGCCACCGCCTGCACCCTGCAAACCCGTGTTGAGACAACCCCGGAGAACAACAAGATGTCCAATCAACTCAGTACTGAACAACTGCTGCATGCCTATGAAGTCATGCGGACCATCCGCGCCTTCGAAGAACGCCTGCATGTGGAGTTCGCCACCGGCGAAATTCCCGGCTTCGTCCACCTGTATGCCGGCGAAGAAGCCTCTGCCGCCGGGGTCATGGCCCACCTGCGCGACAGCGACTGCATCGCCTCGACCCACCGCGGCCATGGCCACTGCATTGCCAAAGGTGTGGACGTGTACGGCATGATGGCCGAGATCTACGGCAAGAAGACCGGCGTGTGCGGCGGCAAAGGCGGCTCGATGCACATTGCCGACCTGGAAAAGGGCATGCTCGGTGCCAACGGTATCGTCGGCGCCGGCGCACCACTGGTGGCCGGGGCGGCGCTGGCGGCCAAGCTCAAGGGCCGCGATGACGTGTCGGTAGCCTTCTTCGGCGATGGGGCATCCAACGAGGGCGCCGTGTTCGAAGCCATGAACATGGCGTCGATCATGAACCTGCCCTGCATCTTCGTGGCCGAGAACAACGGCTACGCAGAGGCCACTGCCTCCAACTGGTCCGTCGCCTGCGACCATATTGCCGACCGCGCTGCCGGCTTCGGCATGCCAGGCGTCACCATCGACGGCTTCGACTTCTTTGCCGTATACGAGGCCGCCGGCGCCGCCATCGAGCGCGCCCGCTCCGGGCAAGGGCCGTCGTTGATCGAGGTCAAGCTCAGCCGTTACTACGGCCATTTCGAAGGCGATGCGCAAACCTACCGCGCCCCTGATGAAGTGAAGAACCTGCGCGAATCCCGCGACTGCCTCATGCAGTTTCGCAACAAAACCACCCGCGCCGGCCTGCTCACGGCCGAGCAACTGGACGCCATCGACGCCCGCGTCGAGGACCTGATCGAAGACGCCGTTCGCCGCGCCAAGTCCGATCCCAAGCCACAGCCCGCCGACCTGCTCACCGACGTCTACGTCGCCTACCCCTGAGCCGCGGAATACAAGAACAACAGGAGAACCACCATGGCAAGAAAGATCAGCTACCAGCAGGCCATCAACGAAGCTCTGGCCCAGGAAATGCGTCGCGACAACACAGTGTTCATCATTGGCGAAGACGTCGCCGGCGGTGCCGGTGCGCCCGGGGAGGATGACGCCTGGGGTGGCGTGTTGGGCGTGACCAAAGGCCTGTACCACCAATTCCCCGGGCGCGTGCTTGACGCGCCGCTGTCGGAAATCGGCTACGTCGGCGCCGCCGTCGGTGCTGCCACCCAGGGCCTGCGCCCGGTGTGCGAACTGATGTTCGTCGACTTCGCCGGCTGCTGCCTGGACCAGATCCTCAACCAGGCCGCCAAGTTCCGCTACATGTTCGGCGGCAAGGCAGTGACCCCGCTGGTGATGCGCACCATGTATGGCGCCGGCCTGCGCGCGGCCGCCCAGCACTCGCAGATGCTCACCTCGCTATGGACGCACATCCCCGGCCTGAAAGTGGTGTGCCCATCCTCGCCTTACGATGCCAAGGGCTTGTTGATCCAGGCGATCCGCGACAACGACCCGGTGATCTTCTGCGAACACAAGCTGCTGTACAGCATGCAGGGCGAGGTGCCGGAAGAGGTGTACACCGTACCGTTCGGCGAAGCCAACTTCGTGCGCGATGGCGACGACGTGACCTTGGTTACCTACGGGCGCATGGTGCATGTGGCGCTGGAGGCCGCCAACAACCTGGCCCGTCAGGGCATCGACTGCGAAGTGCTGGACCTGCGTACTACCAGCCCGCTGGACGAAGACAGCATTCTGGAAAGTGTGGAGAAGACCGGCCGCCTCGTGGTGATCGATGAAGCCAACCCGCGCTGCTCGATGGCCACCGACATCAGCGCGCTGGTGGCGCAGAAAGCTTTCGGCGCACTCAAGGGCCCGATCGAAATGGTCACCGCGCCGCATACCCCGGTGCCGTTCTCCGACGCCCTGGAAGACCTGTACATCCCTGACGCGGCGAAGATCGAAGCCGCCGTGCGCAAGGTGATCGAAGCCGCAAGGAGTGCCGCATGAGCCAGATCCATACCCTGACCATGCCCAAGTGGGGCCTGTCGATGACCGAGGGCCGGGTGGACACCTGGCTCAAGCAGGAAGGTGACGAAATCAGCAAGGGCGACGAGGTGCTGGACGTCGAGACCGACAAGATCAGCAGCAGCGTCGAAGCGCCGTTCAACGGCGTGCTGCGCCGCCAGGTGGCCAAACCGGATGAAACCCTGCCCGTCGGCGCACTGCTGGCGGTGGTCGTCGAAGGCGAAGCAGAAGAGGCTGAGATCGATGCTGTGGTACAGCGCTTCCAGGCCGAGTTCGTCGCCGAAGGTGCGGCCGACCAGAGCCAGGGGCCGGCCCCACAGAAGGCGGAAGTAGGCGGACGCCTGCTGCGCTGGTTCGAGCTGGGTGAAGGCGGCACACCGCTGGTGCTGGTACACGGTTTTGGCGGTGACCTGAATAACTGGCTGTTCAACCACCCGGCACTGGCTGCAGAACGCCGGGTCATTGCCCTCGACTTGCCGGGCCACGGCGAGTCGGCCAAGGGCCTGCAACGGGGCGACCTGGATGAGCTGAGCGAAACCGTGCTCGCCTTGCTCGACCACCTGGACATCGCCAAGGCCCACCTGGCCGGCCATTCCATGGGCGGCGCCGTCAGCCTCAACGTGGCGCGCCTGGCCCCGCAGCGGGTGGCCAGCCTGAGCCTGGTGGCCAGCGCCGGTCTGGGCGAAGCGATCAACGGGCAGTACTTGCAAGGTTTCGTCACCGCGGCCAACCGCAATGCACTCAAACCGCAGATGGTGCAATTGTTTGCCGACCCGACGCTGGTCACCCGGCAAATGCTGGAGGACATGCTCAAGTTCAAGCGCCTGGAAGGTGTGGACCAGGCCCTGCAGCAGCTGGCAGGCGCGCTCGCCGACGGCGACCGGCAGCGCCACGACTTGCGCGGGGTACTGGGCAATCACCCGGCACTGGTGGTGTGGGGTGGCAAGGATGCGATCATCCCGGCCAGCCATGCCGAGGGCCTGGAAGCCGAAGTACTGGTGCTGCCAGAGGCCGGCCACATGGTGCAGATGGAGGCGGCCGAACAGGTCAACCAGCAACTGCTCGCATTCCTGCGCAAGCACTAAGCCCTTTTCGTGAGCCTGGAGAACAACAATGAATGACCTGAGCCACACCCACATGCGCGCTGCCGTCTGGCATGGCCGCAACGATATTCGTGTCGAACAGGTACCTTTGCCGGCCGACCCTGCGCCGGGCTGGGTGCAGATCAAGGTGGATTGGTGCGGCATCTGCGGCTCCGACCTGCACGAGTATGTTGCCGGCCCGGTGTTCATCCCGGTAGAGGCCCCGCATCCGCTGACCGGCATTCAGGGCCAGTGCATCCTCGGCCACGAATTCTGTGGCCACATCGCCAAGCTTGGCGAAGGCGTGGAAGGCTATGCCGTAGGCGACCCGGTGGCAGCAGACGCCTGCCAGCATTGCGGCACCTGCTATTACTGCACCCATGGTCTGTACAACATCTGCGAACGCCTGGCCTTCACCGGTCTGATGAACAACGGTGCCTTCGCCGAGCTGGTCAACGTGCCCGCCAACCTGCTCTACCGGCTGCCGCAGGGCTTCCCTGCCGAAGCCGGGGCACTGATCGAACCGCTGGCGGTGGGTATGCACGCGGTGAAAAAGGCCGGCAGCCTGCTTGGGCAAACCGTTGTAGTGGTGGGAGCCGGCACCATCGGCCTGTGCACCATCATGTGCGCCAAGGCTGCGGGTGCGGCGCAGGTCATCGCCCTTGAGATGTCCTCTGCGCGTAAAGCCAAGGCCAAGGAAGTGGGCGCCAATGTGGTGCTGGACCCCAGCCAGTGCGATGCCCTGGCGGAAATCCGCGCACTGACAGCAGGGCTGGGCGCCGATGTGAGTTTTGAGTGCATCGGCAACAAACATACGGCCAAGCTGGCCATCGACACCATCCGTAAAGCAGGCAAGTGCGTGCTGGTGGGTATTTTCGAAGAGCCCAGCGAGTTCAACTTCTTCGAACTGGTGTCCACCGAGAAGCAGGTGCTGGGGGCGTTGGCGTACAACGGCGAGTTTGCCGATGTGATTGCCTTCATTGCTGATGGTCGTCTGGATATTCGCCCACTGGTAACCGGCCGGATCGGATTGGAGCAGATTGTCGAGCTGGGCTTCGAGGAACTGGTGAACAACAAAGAGGAGAACGTGAAGATCATCGTTTCACCAGCTGTGCGCTGATTGTACCTTGAAGGCAACGTGGCACCTGTGGGAGCGGGCGCGCCCGCGAAGAAGCAACACGGTGGAGGGCACCGGCTTCGCCGGTGTTCGCGGCTGAAGCCGCTCCTACAGGGTACGCGCAGGGTACACGGCCTATGCGCCGAGACATGGGCTCACTGTCTCAGGCTCCCATTCTGCGTCATACTCGGCAGACCTATTGCCCGGTCCTCGCCATGCGTCCACTGCTCCCCATTACCCTGCTCCTGCTGCTCGCCGCCTGTGGCGATGGCGAATCGCTGCTCCCACCGGACGCACGTCTGCCTGACGGTGGGCGTTACCGGGGGCAGGTGGTCGATGGCCTGCTGCAGGGTGAAGGCCGGATCGACTACCCCAACGGCAGCTGGTACGCCGGCAGCTTCAAGGACGGCCAGTGGCACGGCCAGGGCGAATGGCATGGCCAGAACGGCGAGGTCTACCGCGGCCAGTTCGCCGAGGGGCTGTTTCAGGGCCTGGGCGACCTGACCACCCCAGGCAGCCACTATAGCGGCACCTTCCGCCACGGCCGCCGCGACGGCGAGGGCACCCTCAAGCAAGCCGACCAGACATACCGCGGCCAGTTCAAGGACGACCTGTACGACGGCGCAGGCCAACTGGAACTGGCCGACGGCAGTCGCTATCAAGGCTTGTTCGCCAAGGGCAAGCCCAACGGCGCCGGGGTGCGCAGCGATGCCAGCGGCAACCAGTTCAGCGGCCTCTTCGTCAACGGCCAGCTACAAGGCGCCGGCACCTACGACAGCGTTGATGGCGAGCAGTACATCGGCGAGTTCAAGGACAACCGCCTGGAGGGCCGTGGCCGTTACGAGAATGCCGATGGCGACGTGTGGATCGGTGAATTCAAGGACGGCTCGCTGAACGGCGAAGGGGAACTGCTGGGCAGCGATGGCAGCCACTACAAGGGTGAGTTCGCCGACTGGCGTCTGTCGGGCCAGGGCAGCCTGCAACTGCCCGACGGCAGCAAGTACATCGGCGGGTTCCTGAACGATGCCTACCATGGCCACGGGCGGCTGATCCTGACCAGTGGCAAGGTCGAAAGCGGAACATGGGCCAACGGCGTGCGCGTGCGTGACCAGAATGGCAAGCTGCTGCCAGACCCACTGGACCTGGCTTTGCTCAACCAGGGCCGGCTGCTGGACGAGGCGCTGGCTCGGGTACCACGCTCGGCGCCACCGATCCAGCTGTATAGCCTGGTAGTGGCCGGCGATGGCCAGCAAAGCGTATTCCTGCGCGAAGCCGACTATGTCAGCAACATGCTCAGGGTGCGCTTTGGTGCGAGCGGCCAGGTGACGCTGGTCAACCACCGCGACCACATGGCCACACGCCCCATGGCCACCCGCGAGAACCTGTCCCGCGCCGCCACCACCCTGGCAGAGCGCAGCGGCCCTGAAGACCTGGTGTTCATCTACCTCACCAGCCATGGCAGCCAGGACCACCAACTGGTGCTCGACCAGCCCCGCCTGCAGCTGGCCGACCTGGCCGCTGACGAGCTGGCCACTGCCCTGGCACCGCTGAAGGATCGCGACAAGGTAATCGTCATCTCCGCCTGCTATTCAGGGGGCTATATCGCCCCGCTCAAAGATGAGCGCACGCTGATCATGACCGCTGCCCGGGCCGACCGCGTCTCCTTCGGTTGCTCGGAAGAAGCCGACTTCACCTACTTTGGCGATGCCCTGTTCGCGGAAGCGCTGAACCAGACCGACGACCTGAAACAGGCGTTTGAACTGGCCCGCGCCAGCGTTGCCGAAAGAGAACACAGGGAAGGCTTCGAGGCCTCCGAGCCGCAGCTGTGGGCACCGCCCGCCGTGCTTGAGCACTGGCACCACCTGCGCCAGCAACAAGCCAAAGAAGCGTTGCGTAACACCACACAGGCCAACGCGAGGGAACAGGCAAAAATGCCCGGCACTCACTAGACTTGTGTGTAACAAGGGAGAGACATCATGTACTTGACGCCTCAGCATGTCCTGCTTGCCGGAGCCACCGGCCTGACCGGTGAGCACCTACTGGACCGCCTGCTCAACGAGCCCACCATCACCCGCGTACTGGCGCCTACGCGCCGACCATTGGCCGAGCACCCGCACCTGGAAAACCCGGTGGGCGACCCGGCGGTATTCCTTCCGCAACTGGCTGGCCGGGTCGACATCGCTTACTGCTGCCTGGGCACCACGCTGAAGCAGGCCGGTTCCGAGTCGGCTTTCCGCGCAGTGGATCTGGACATGGTGGTCGCCTTCAGCAAGCGTGCCCGGGAAATGGGCGCACGGCATCTGCTGGTGGTCAGTGCAGTGGGCGCCGACCCCAAGTCGTCAATTTTCTATAACCGGGTCAAGGGCGAGATGGAAGAAGCGCTCAAGGCTCAGGACTGGCCACAGTTGACCATCGTGCGGCCCTCGTTCCTGCTGGGCGAGCGGCTGGAGCCAAGGCTCACTGAACAGCTTGTTGCGCCGTTTTCCAGGTTGATACCCGGGAAGTACCGGGGAATCGAGGCTTGTACCCTGGCGCGGGCCCTGTGGCGGCTGGCGCTGGAGGAAGAAGACGGCGTGCGGGTTGTGGAGTCGGATGAGTTGCGCAGGTTGGGCAGGATCTAGGCTTCGCTCGTGCTGGCCTCTTCGCGGGCGTGCCCGCGAACGGCCATCACAGGCCGCCGGTGGCCTGGAAGCCTATGCCGGCCGCTGTCAGCAAAGACAACGGCAGCAGCAGGGTATCGAGCAGCATGCTGCCGGGCAGATCCAGGCGCGGATACGCCGGAGCGTCCGCACCGTAATGATCCCGCGGGCAACACCCGCCATTGATCACATACAAATCCAGCCGGGTACCGGCATACACCACCGGTGCGCCAGGCTTGTTGGCATCCAGCGTGCGTACCGTGGCGCAGCCCCCCAGCATCAACAGCGCCAGCAACCCTGCCAGTGCTCGCTTCAATCATCCACCCCGAAGTGGTGCTCGCCCCAACGCGGCAACATGTCCTGGGGGATGTTCAGCAGGTTGAGAATACGCGCCACGACAAAGTCGACCAGGTCGTCGATGGTCTGCGGCTGGTGATAGAACCCCGGTGCCGCCGGCAGGATCACCGCGCCCATCTGCGACAGCTTGAGCATGTTTTCCAGGTGGATGGTGGAGAATGGCGCTTCGCGAGGCACCAGGATCAGCTGGCGACGCTCCTTGAGGGTAACGTCGGCAGCACGCTCGATCAGGTTGTTGCAGGCGCCAGTGGCGATGGCCGACAAGGTGCCAGTGGAACAGGGGACCACCACCATTGCCGCCGGGGCGCCAGAGCCCGAGGCTACCGGCGACATCCAGTCTTCCTTGCCATACACACGGATCTGCCCATCGGCCGCGCCGGTGTATTCAGTCAGGAAGGCCTGCATCGCCTGGGGCTTGGCCGGCAACACGACGTCCGTTTCGGTGGCCATCACCAACTGTGCGGCCTTGGAGATCAGGAAGTGCACCTCGCGGTCTTCGCGTACCAGGCAATCGAGCAGGCGAAGGCCATACTGGGCACCCGAGGCGCCCGTCATGGCCAGGGTGATGCGCTCCGGTCCGTTCATTTCAGCGCCTCGGCCAGCTTGCCGTGCAGGCCGCCGAAGCCGCCGTTGCTCATGATCACCACATGGGTGCCTGGGCGAGCCTGGCCTTTGATCCGCTCGATGATCGCTTCGAGGCTGTCGGCCACCACGCTCGGCACCTTGCACTGCGCGGCGGTTGCGGCCAGGTCCCAGCCGAGGTTGGCCGGCGCATACCAGATCACCTGGTCGGCGTCGTTGACGCTTTCTGGCAGGCCGTCACGATGGGCACCGAGTTTCATCGAGTTGGAGCGAGGCTCGATCACCGCGATCACAGGCGCCTCACCCACCTGCTTGCGCAGGCCGTCGAGCGTGGTGGCAATGGCGGTCGGATGGTGGGCGAAGTCATCGTAGATGGTCACACCTTGTACTTCGGCAACCTTCTCCATGCGCCGCTTGACGCTCTTGAACGCACTCAGGCCGTCGATACCCATGGCCGGCACCACGCCTACATGACGCGCGGCTGCCAGGGTGGCCAAGGCGTTGGCGACGTTGTGCTGGCCGGTCAGTGCCCAATCCACCACACCCTGCACTTCACCCTCGAACAGTACTTCAAAGCGCGAGCCATCGGGGCTGAGCAGGCGGGCTTGCCACTGGCCGCCCTCCCCGGTGGTTTGCACAGGGGTCCAGCAGCCCATGCCGATCACACGCTCCAGCGCTTGCTCGGTGGTCGGGTGGATGACCAGGCCTTCGCTGGGGATAGTCCGCACCAAGTGGTGGAACTGCCGCTCGATCGAGGCCAGGTCCGGGAAGATGTCTGCGTGATCGAACTCAAGATTGTTGAGGATCGCGGTACGCGGGTGATAGTGGACGAACTTCGAGCGCTTGTCGAAGAAGGCGCTGTCGTACTCATCGGCTTCCACCACAAAGAACGGCGTGTCGCCCAAACGGGCCGACACCGAGAAGTTCTGCGGCACACCACCAATCAGGAAGCCCGGGCTCATGCCAGCGTGCTCCAGCACCCAGGCCAGCATGCTGCTGGTGGTGGTCTTGCCGTGAGTACCGGCAACGGCCAACACCCAGCGGCCTTGCAGCACGTGGTCGGCCAGCCACTGCGGACCGGAGACGTAGGGCAGGCCCTTGTTCAGCAC
This sequence comes from Pseudomonas sp. zjy_15, assembly GCF_043101865.1. Lineage (NCBI taxonomy): Bacteria > Pseudomonadati > Pseudomonadota > Gammaproteobacteria > Pseudomonadales > Pseudomonadaceae > Pseudomonas > Pseudomonas sp. zjy_15. The sequence goes on along the minus strand of NZ_JBICII010000027.1, from coordinate 21,864 downwards.
GTATTCAACCGCTGGGTTGCCGCGCGACATGGCGTTGCCGATGACCACCAGGTCTGGCGCCGGATCCAGCTGGGCCGGGTCATAGCCTTGGGTCAGCTCGATACCCTGGGCTTCGAGCTGGGTGCTCATCGGGGGGTAGACGTTGGCGTCGGAGCCGGTGACGCGGTGGCCAAGTTCCTTGGCCAGCACCGCCAGCGACCCCATGAAAGTGCCGCAAATACCGAGAATGTGAATATGCATGGTCGACCTCGCAAAACATCGAGGCAGGGTAGCCCAGGGCGCGACAAATCGCACCCGCTGTTTCGCTCAGTCGCCCCTGGTAATGCCGTGTTTGCGCAGTTTTCGATACAAGGTATTGCGGCTGATGCCCAAGTGCTCGGCGACGCGGGTGAGATGCCAGTGTTTTGCCTCCAGGACCTCCTTCAGCGCTTGCCGCTCCGCGTCGAGCAGAACCTCGGTCCCTACAGATTCACCCTCAATCTCTGCGGCACCGCCGGACCTGTGGGAGCGGGCTTGCCCGCGAACGAGGGCAACGCCCTCGCCCTCTATTGCCTGGTCGGACATCTTCGTGGGCTCGCCCGCCCCCACGGGAGGTGGGCTGGTACGGATGACTGCGGGGAGGTCCGCAAAGGTAATGCGGGCATCTTCGCAAAGCGCCACCAGGGTACGCAGCACATTGCGCATCTGCCGCACGTTCCCCGGCCAGGTATATTCGAGCAGCACCTGCCGCGCCCTGGGCTCGATGTCGATCCGTTGCCCCTGCGTCTCCTGGCGTAGCAGAAAGTCCAGCAACTGCGCCTTGTCACTGCGTTCACGCACCGCCGGCAGCGCTACCTCCAGGCCATTGAGACGGTAATACAGGTCCTCGCGGAAACTGCCCTGCTCAACCCGTTCCAGCAGGTCACGGTGCGTAGCACTGACGATGCGCACGTCCACCGCCTGTGGCTCTCCCCCGATCGGCACCACCTGGCGCTCCTCCAGCACCCGCAGCAGGCGGGTTTGCAGGGCAAGCGGCATATCGCCGATCTCGTCCAGCAGCAAGGTGCCGCCATCGGCCTGCAACAGCTTGCCCCGCATGCCCTCCTTGCGCGCGCCGGTAAAACTGCCGCCGCGATACCCGAACAGCTCACTCTCGATCAGGCTTTCCGGGATAGAAGCGCAGTTGATGGCGACGAACGGCTTGCCGCGCCGCTCACTGGCCTGATGCACAGCCTGGGCGAAGGCCTCCTTGCCACAGCCGGTCTCGCCGCGCAGCAGCAATGGCACATCGCGCTCGAACACCCGCACGCTGCGGCGGAAATCATTTTGCAACGCAGGGTCCAGCAGACAGACCAGCGGCTCCACTTCACGTGCAGGCCGCGGCTGGGCAGCCGGCACCGACCACACCGGCGCCCGGGCCTGCCCCCGCAGGCTGGCGTACACCTGGCGACCGTCCAAGGTGCGCAGCGGCCAGGCAGTGCTGCCGCCGGGCGTGGCACGGCTGAACATTTCGTCATGGCTGCACGCGAAAAAGCACTCCAACGGTTTGCCCAGCACGCCACCCCGTACCGTGCCCAGCAGGTTCAGTGCGCTTTGGTTGGCAGCGCAAATGCGCCCATCGCCGTCGAACGCCAGCAAGCCTTCGCTGAACAGGCCGACCGACTCGGCTTGCAGGTGAAAACGCAATAACCATTGCTGCTCGAAATGGCGCAGGAAATAGCAGCTCTCGATCATCTTCGCCGAAAGGTTGACCAACGCCATGGTGTGGAACTGGCTTTGCCGCGATACGTCGGGGCGGGCAGAGGACACGTCGAGTACCGCCAGCAAATCGCCATGCGGGTCGAACACCGGGCTGGCCGAGCAGGTCAGACCAGTGTGACGGCCACGGAAGTGCTCGTTCTGGTGAATGGTCAGCGCCTGGCGCTCGACCAGGCAGGTGCCGATGCCATTGGTGCCCTCGCGCGCCTCGCTCCAGTCGGCACCCAGCCACAGCCCGGCACGCTCGAAGCTGCGCCGCTCGGTGGGGGCACTGACGCAGTTGAGGATCACCCCGCGGGCGTCAGTCAGCAGCACCGCGTGGCCCGCGCCGGAAAGCTGCTGGTGCAGGCTGTTCATTTCATGGTCGGCAATTTGCAGCACCTGGTGCAGGCGCTCGCGGCTTTCCAGCAGGCGCCCATGCTCAAGCACCACCGGGGCTTCTATCACCGCCGGGTCGAGGTGGTAATCCTCCAGGCAGCGCAGCCAGGAACGGGCGATGGAAGGGTCACTGCCGCCCTCCCCGGCCCCACCATGGGCAACGCTATGGACCTGCCGGGCATGGCGAGTGAAGTGATTGCTCTGCATTGTTGTAATTCTCCGCAGATAGAGCGTCAGCCCAGCATCCTCCACCCGGGTAGGCTTTGCAATGCACACACCGGTGACGTGTCGCAAACGGCACAAAATGTCACCCCTGGCGTACCGACGCCGGCACAGCCCCTCCTTGATCAGGCCGGTAAAAATGACCCAAGTCATTGATTTGCCTGGCACGGCCAACACTGGCCCAACCCTTGCTCTATGCTTTTCAACTCCCTAAAAAGCACAATACCAAGGAGACACACCATGCGTTATGCACATCCCGGTACCGAGGGCGCGAAGGTTTCCTTCAAGAACCGCTACGGCAACTACATCGGTGGTGAGTTCGTTGCTCCGGTAAAGGGGCAGTACTTCGAAAATACCTCCCCGGTGAATGGCAAGCTGATCGCTGAATTCCCCCGTTCTACTGCCGAAGACATCGAGAAAGCCCTGGATGCCGCCCATGCAGCCGCCGACGCCTGGGGCCGCACGTCAGTGCAGGATCGTTCCAACGTGCTGCTGAAGATCGCCGACCGCATCGAGCAGAACCTCGAACTGCTGGCCATTACCGAAACCTGGGACAACGGCAAGCCGATCCGCGAAACCCTCAACGCCGACATTCCGCTGGCAGTCGACCACTTCCGCTATTTCGCTGGCTGCATCCGCGCCCAGGAAGGCGGCGCTGCCGAGATCAATGAAGGCACCGTGGCCTACCACATCCACGAGCCACTGGGCGTGGTCGGGCAGATCATCCCCTGGAACTTCCCGATCCTGATGGCGGCCTGGAAGCTTGCCCCGGCACTGGCCGCTGGTAACTGCGTGGTGCTGAAGCCTGCCGAACAGACGCCACTGGGCATCACCGTCCTGCTCGAAGTCATTGGCGACCTGTTGCCACCTGGCGTGCTCAACGTGGTGCAAGGCTACGGCCGCGAAGCCGGTGAAGCCCTGGCCACCAGCAAGCGCATCGCCAAGATCGCCTTCACCGGCTCTACCCCGGTGGGCTCGCACATCATGAAATGCGCCGCCGAGAACATCATCCCGTCCACCGTCGAACTGGGTGGCAAGTCGCCGAACGTGTACTTCGAAGACATCATGCAGGCCGAGCCAAGTTTCATCGAGAAGGCGGCAGAAGGCATGGTGCTGGCGTTCTTCAACCAGGGCGAAGTGTGCACCTGCCCGTCGCGTGCCCTGGTGCAAGAGTCGATCTACCCGCAGTTCATGGAAGTGGTGATGAAGAAGGTGCTGCAGATCAAGCGCGGCGACCCGCTGGACACCGACACCATGGTCGGCGCCCAGGCCTCGCAGCAGCAGTTCGAAAAGATCCTCTCGTACCTGCAGATTGCCCAGGACGAAGGCGCCGAGCTGCTCACCGGCGGCAAGGTCGAGAAGCTGGAAGGTGCGCTGGCTACCGGTTACTACATCCAGCCGACCCTGCTCAAGGGCAACAACAAGATGCGCGTGTTCCAGGAAGAAATCTTCGGCCCGGTGGTCAGCGTCACCACCTTCAAGGACGAAGCCGAAGCGCTGGCGATTGCCAACGACACCGAGTTCGGCCTGGGTGCCGGCGTGTGGACCCGCGACATCAACCGTGCCTACCGCATGGGCCGCGGCATCAAGGCTGGCCGTGTGTGGACCAACTGCTACCACCTGTACCCGGCGCATGCCGCGTTCGGTGGGTACAAGAAGTCGGGGGTCGGGCGTGAGACGCACAAGATGATGCTGGATCACTATCAGCAGACCAAGAACCTGCTGGTGAGCTACGACATCAATCCGTTGGGCTTCTTCTAGACCGCGTCGCCTTCTTCGCGGGTAAACCCGCTCCTACAGGTCCTGCGCTGGTCTTGAATCTTGCGCAATCCCTGTAGGAGCTGGTTCACCCGCGAAGAGGCCAGGCCGGCATACCCTGAACCCAGGGCGGCAACCGTGCACCAGCCGCTCTGGCTCGCTTCCTGCAGTACCCATCACCATCGGCCCGGAACCCTTCCGGCCACCAAGAAAAACAACAGGTGAATCTATGCCAAGCGAACATTCCGCCGGAACGCCGGCAGGCTCTTCCGTCGACTTCGAGAAAGTCGGCTCTGACTATTTCCAGCAACGTGAACTGAAAAAAGGCGCCGCCGGCTGGGTACTGCTGGTCGGCCTGGGCGTGGCCTACGTCATTTCCGGCGATTACGCCGGCTGGAACTTTGGCTTGGCTCAGGGCGGCTGGGGTGGCATGTTCCTGGCCACCTTGCTGATGGCCACCATGTACCTGTGCATGTGCTTCTCGCTGGCCGAGCTGTCGTCGATGATCCCCACTGCTGGCGGCGGCTACGGCTTTGCCCGCAGTGCCTTCGGCCCGTGGGGCGGCTTTCTGACCGGCACGGCGATCCTGATCGAATACGCCATCGCCCCTGCCGCCATCGCGGTGTTCATCGGCGCCTACTGCCAATCGCTGTTCGGTATCGGCGGCTGGATGATCTACCTGGCGTTCTACATCGTGTTCATCAGCATCCACATTTTCGGCGTGGGTGAGGCACTGAAGCTGATGTTCATCATCACCGCCATTGCCGCCATTGCCCTGGCCGTATTCCTGATAGGCATGGTGCCCCATTTTGATGCGGCCAACCTGTTCGACATCGCCAAAACGGACGCCGTCGGCGCCAGCAGCTTCCTGCCGTTCGGCTATGTCGGCGTGTGGGCAGCCATCCCCTACGCCATCTGGTTCTTCCTTGCCGTCGAAGGCGTGCCACTGGCCGCAGAAGAAACCAAGAACCCCAAGCGTGACCTGCCACGCGGCCTGATCGGTGCCATGCTGGTACTGCTGGCCTTCGCCTTGCTGATCCTGGTGGTCGGCCCGGGCGGCGCAGGCTCCGAGGCGCTGAAGGCCTCCGGTAACCCGCTGGTCGAAGCCCTGTCGAAGGCCTACGGCGGCTCCACCTGGATGGGCGGCTTCGTCAACCTGGTCGGTCTGGCCGGGCTGATCGCCAGCTTCTTCTCGATCATCTATGCCTATTCCCGGCAGATCTTCGCCCTGTCCCGCGCCGGTTACCTGCCGCGCAAACTGTCGGAAACCAACAAAAGCAAGGCCCCGGTACTGGCCTTGGTCATCCCCGGCATCATCGGTTTTGCCCTGTCGCTGACGGGCCAGGGTGACTTGCTGATCCTGGTGGCAGTATTTGGCGCTACCCTGTCTTACGTGCTGATGATGGCTGCGCACATTACCCTGCGCATCCGCCGGCCAAAGATGGAACGCCCATACCGCACCCCGGGCGGCATCTTCACCTCCGGTCTGGCCCTGGTGCTGGCGTGCATCGCCGTGGTCGCCGGATTCCTGGTTGACCCGCGGGTAGTCATTGGCGCTGCAGTGATCTATGCGGTATTAATTGCCTACTTTGCTTTCTACAGCCGCCACCACCTGGTCGCGGGCACACCGGAAGAGGAATTCGCCGCGATCCAGAAGGCCGAAGAGGCCCTGCACTGATCGTCGCCACCCGCCGCGGGGCAACCCGCGGCTCTGGAGATTCTGTATGGCAAGTTTCGTACACACGGTCGGCCATCTGGTCTACCGCTTCGACAGCCTCAAGGAAGTGATGGCCAAGGCCAGCCCGGCACGCTCCGGGGACTGCCTGGCAGGCGTGGCGGCCAGCAACGACGCCGAGCGCGTCGCCGCGCAGATGGCGTTGGCCAATATTCCGCTGACGCACTTTCTCAATGAAGCACTGATCCCTTACGAAGCAGATGAAGTTACCCGCCTGATCATCGACACCCACGATGCCCAGGCCTTCGCCCCGGTCAGCCACCTGACCGTGGGTGGCCTGCGTGACTGGCTGCTGAGCGAGGAAGCCAACGAAGACAGCCTGCGCGCCCTGGCGCCCGGGTTGACCCCGGAAATGGCCGCTGCCGTGTCAAAGATCATGCGCGTGCAGGACCTGGTGCTGGTGGCGCAGAAAATCCGCGTGGTCACCCGGTTCCGCGGCACCATGGGCCTGCGCGGGCGCCTGTCGACCCGGCTGCAACCCAACCACCCGACAGACGAACCGGCCGGTATTGCCGCCAGTATTCTCGACGGCTTGCTGTACGGCAACGGCGACGCCATGATCGGCATCAACCCGGCCACCGACAGCATCGCTTCGATCTGCGCCCTGCTGGAAATGCTCGACGCCATCATCCAGCGCTACGACATCCCCACCCAGTCCTGCGTACTGACCCACGTCACCACCTCGATCGAAGCGATCAACCGCGGCGTGCCACTGGACCTGGTGTTCCAGTCCATCGCCGGTACAGAGGCGGCCAATGCCGGCTTCGGCATCAACCTGAACGTATTGCAGGAAGGCTACGAAGCCGGTCTGTCGCTGAAACGTGGCACCCTCGGGCAGAACCTGATGTATTTCGAAACCGGCCAGGGCAGCGCGCTCTCGGCCAACGCCCACCACGGCGTCGACCAGCAGACCTGCGAAACCCGCGCCTATGCCGTGGCCCGTCACTTCAAGCCGTTCCTGGTCAACACCGTGGTCGGTTTCATTGGCCCGGAATACCTGTACAACGGCAAGCAGATCATCCGCGCCGGCCTCGAAGACCATTTCTGCGGCAAACTGCTGGGCGTGCCGATGGGTTGCGATATCTGCTACACCAACCATGCCGAAGCCGATCAGGACGACATGGACACCTTGCTGACGCTGCTGGGTGTGGCCGGCATCAACTTCATCATGGGCATCCCCGGCTCCGACGACATCATGCTCAACTACCAGACCACCTCGTTCCATGACGCGCTGTACGCGCGCCAGACCCTGGGCCTGAAGCCCGGGCCGGAATTCGAGGCATGGCTGGCCCGCACCGGCATCTTCACCCAGGCCGATGGCCGGGTGCGCTTCGGTGACAACCTGCCGCCGGCCTTCCGCCAGGCCTTGGCACAGCTTGCATAGGGATGACCATGGACCATCGCACGCCTACCCCCGACAACCCTTGGCTGGCCCTGCGCAACCTGACCCCGGCGCGCATCGCCCTGGGCCGCACCGGCACCAGCCTGCCGACCGGGGCGCAGCTGGACTTCCAGTTCGCCCATGCCCAGGCACGTGATGCCGTGCACCTGGCTTTCGACCACGCCGGCCTGGCCAGCCAGCTGAGTGACCGCGGGCGCGAAAGCCTGGTGTTGCACAGCGCTGCCAGCGACCGCCACCAGTACCTGCAGCGGCCGGACCTTGGCCGGCGGCTGAACGAAGACTCGATTGCGACCCTTCGCCAGCATGCCCAGGCCAACCCCGGCGGCGTCGACCTGGCCATCGTGGTGGCTGACGGCCTCTCGGCACTGGCCGTGCATCGCCACACGCTACCGTTCCTGACCCGCTTCGAGGAACAGGCTGCCGCCGACGGCTGGACCAGCGCCCCGGTGGTGCTGGTCCAGCAGGGCCGTGTGGCAGTGGCCGACGAGGTCGGCGAGCTGCTGGGCGCACGGATGACGGTGATGCTGATCGGTGAACGCCCGGGGCTGAGCTCGCCCGACAGCCTTGGCCTGTATTTCACCTATGCACCCAAGGTCGGCCTGACCGATGCCTACCGCAACTGCATTTCCAATATCCGCCTGGAGGGGCTGAGCTATGGCATGGCGGCGCACCGCCTGTTGTACTTGATGCGCGAAGCCTGCCGGCGCCAGCTTTCCGGGGTGAATCTGAAGGACGAAGCCGAGGTACATAGCCTGGAGAATGAAGACAGCGCCAGCCAGAAAGGTAACTTCCTGCTCGGCAAACGGTAAAAAACCTGTCACGGAAGGCGGATTGCACTTGTGCCGTGCATTGGGGCAGCATGCCCTTGAACGCTGCTGGCATTCCGCTGTTTCCCAAATGGACTCTGAGGGCCGCACATGCGCATCATCAAGGCAACCCTGGAACACCTCGACCTGATCACGCCGTTGTTCGTCAAATACCGTGAATTCTACGGGCAGTTGCCCTACCCCGACAGCTCGCGCAGCTTTTTGGAAAAGCGCCTGAAGCGGGATGAATCGGTGATTTACCTGGCACTTCCGGATGATGACGACGGCAAACTGCTGGGCTTTTGCCAGCTGTACCCGAGCTACTCGTCGCTATCGTTGAAGCGGGTATGGATTCTCAACGATATCTATGTAGCTGAGGACTCCCGGCGCATGCTGGTGGCCGACCACCTGATTCGCGAAGCGAAGAAAATGGCCAAAGAGACCAATGCTGTGCGCATGCGGGTGTCGACCAGCGCGAACAATGAAGTGGCGCACAAGACTTACGAATCCATCGGTTTTCGCGAGGATACCGAGTTCAAGAGCTACATTCTGCCGATCAGTCAGGATTGACCGGCACCGACCTCTGAGCGGGCACGCCCGCTCAGAAGCTGGTAAAGGAATACCCCTCTACCGTAACCCCCCGCTACAAACTCCTCGGGCATGATCCTCACTTAGCCGTATAATGGCGCACCTGTCATGTGTGAAAATTTACCCCTCCCCCGGTAACCAAGCCTACGCCCAAGAACACAGGTGCTGTACATGGATTTCAACCCGCTGGACCTTATCCTGCATCTCGATGCCTACCTCGATCTGCTGGTCACCAACTACGGTCCCTGGATCTACGCCATCCTGTTCACCGTGATCTTCTGCGAAACCGGCCTGGTAGTCATGCCATTCCTGCCGGGCGACTCGCTGCTGTTCATCGCCGGCGCCGTTGCGGCGGGTGGTGGCATGGACCCGGTGCTGCTGGCCGGCCTGCTGATGGCCGCTGCAATCCTGGGCGACAGCACCAATTACGTGATCGGCCGAACGGTCGGCGAGCGTTTGTTCAACAACCCCAACTCCAAGATCTTCCGCCGCGACTACCTGCAGCGTACCCACGATTTCTATGAACGCCATGGCGGCAAGACCGTGACCATGGCGCGCTTCCTGCCTATCTTGCGTACCTTTGCACCGTTCGTCGCGGGCATCGCTCACATGCACTACCCACGCTTCCTCGGCTTCAGCGTTGCCGGTTCGCTGCTATGGGTCGGCGGCCTGGTCACCTTGGGCTACTTCTTCGGCAACGTGCCGTTCATCAAGCAGCACCTGTCGCTGATGGTCGTGGGCATCATCATCCTGTCGCTGGTGCCGATGATCATCGGCTTGCTGCGTGGGCGCCTGGGCCGTACGGCCAAGGCTCACTGAACAGGTAAAGAACGAACGGCATGTGGTCATTCAGCGCCTGGCGGCGCAAGCGTACTCTGGCGCGTTACCCGGTCACGCCACAGCAATGGCAGGCCGTACGCGAGCGGCTGCCGATGCTGGACGGCATCAGCGACGCTGAAGACCACTGGCTGCGCGAAGCCTGCATCCTGTTCCTGCTCGACAAGCACCTCACCTGCCTGCCCGGTGTCGAACTGGACGACGAGCAGCGCCTGTTGCTGGCTGCCCAGGCACAGTTACCGCTGCTTCACCTGGGTGAGCTGAACTGGTACCAAGGCTTCCACGAAATCATTCTGTACCCCGACGACTTCAAGAGCCCCCAGCGCCACCGCGATGCCAGTGGCGTGGAGCATGTATGGGACGGCGAGCACAGTGGCGAAGCCTGGCAGCAGGGGCCGATCATCCTGGCCTGGAACGGCGTGCTGGCCAGTGGTGGCTGGGAGGCCTACAACCTGGTCATCCATGAGCTGGCGCACAAGCTCGACATGCTCAATGGCGATGCCAACGGCCTGCCACCGTTGCACAGCGGCATGCCAGTTGATGAGTGGGCAAGCGCCATGCAGCAGGCTTACGACGATCTCAACCAGCAACTGGACGCCAACCCCGACGCCGAAACCGCCATCGACCCCTATGCTGCGGAAAACCCGGCGGAGTTCTTTGCCGTTACCAGCGAGTACTTCTTTAGTGCCCCCGACCTGCTTCATCAGGCTTATCCACAGGTCTACCACCAGTTGTCGAAGTTCTACCGGCAAGACCCGCTGGCGCGCCTGTGCCGGCTGCAGGCGGAACACCCCGAGTACCGCGAAAGCCACGCCTGACGGGCCCGCACATCAGGCCAAGCGTGGCGTGCCCCGGCAGAATGTGCCTATAATCGCCGCCACTTTTTGGTCAAACACGGGGGCACTGCCCAATGAGCTACAGCAAGATTCCGGCGGGCAAAGACCTGCCGAACGACATCTACGTCGCCATCGAGATCCCGGCCAACCACGCGCCGATCAAATACGAAATCGACAAGGACAGCGATACGCTGTTCGTCGACCGTTTCATGGCTACCCCGATGTTCTACCCAGCCAACTATGGCTTCATCCCGAACACCCTGGCTGACGACGGTGACCCGCTGGACGTGCTGGTGGTTACCCCTTACCCAGTGGCCCCAGGCTCGGTTATCCGCGCCCGTCCGGTTGGCGTGCTGAACATGACCGACGACGGTGGCGGCGACGCCAAGGTCATCGCTGTTCCTCACGACAAGCTGTCGCAGCTGTACGTTGACGTCAAGGAATACACCGACCTGCCAGCCCTGCTGATCCAGCAGATCGAGCACTTCTTTGCCAACTACAAAGATCTCGAGAAGGGCAAATGGGTCAAGATCGAAGGCTGGGAAGGCGCCGACGCCGCCCGTGCCGCGATCACCAAATCGGTCGCTGCCTACAAGGGCTGATTCCGACTGCAGGGAAACCCCGCTTTGGCGGGGTTTTTCATGCCTGAATGGAACGCGCTCACTGCGGGGAACAAATCCTACACAGTCCTACACCAGCATCCTACAAACAGCCTCTTTTCGTACAAATCCCGTCAACACCTGGTTCATTTCCTTACTGGCAACCCGCCGCTACACTCGCCGCCATGAACACTTCCGGCGACCGCCTCAGGGCCCTGCTCCACGAATGTGGCCTGACCCCTTCCGATTTCGCCGCCCAGCGCAGCGTCACAGCACAGCACGTCAACAACTGGTTCAAACGCGGTGTACCTTTGGCCCGGCTGGACGAACTGGCCGATCTGTTCTGTGTGCACCGACGTTGGCTGCGCACCGGTGAAGGCCCCAAATACCCCAACCCACTCCTGCGCAACGGCCTTCCACGGCCAGCGCCCGCCAATCCGCTTACCCCGCTGTGGGAACATCGTGGCCGGGTATTGAAGGTGCCCTACTACGAAGTGCGCAACGGCTTGCTGTCGCCGGTGGGCAGCAAGCACCTGCGCTTGCCGGCAAAAACCCTGAAGGGCTTGGGCGTGCAAGCCAGCAATGCAATCTGCCTGGCAATGCCGGCCAACAACATGCTCCCGCTGATTCCGCTGGAAGCGACCCTGGCCATCGACCTGGGCATGACCCAGGTGGTCGAGGGCGAAACCTATGCCCTGCTGCAAAACGGCATGCTCAGGGTGAACAACCTCAGTGTTGGCGAGCACGGCATCCTGTACCTGCACAGCCATGACAGGCGCAACTACGCGGTCGAACGCTACACCCCTGCTCAGCGTCAGGCGCAGGGCCTGGAAATTCTTGGCTGGGTGTTCCATTGGTCACATTTCCGCCAGCAGCGGCCCAGCTGAAGCACCCTGCGCAATTTTTTGCTGGGCATCCTGCGCCCGCCCTTGTATGCTACGCCGCACATTAAGCCCCGACCGGCGCGAGCCGCGGTCCAGAGGGCTCGGCGATATCCCACACGGGCATCTGCCATCTCTTTCAGGCCCTTGATGGCCACACAGTTAAGGCGATTGCGGCTTACCATAAATTAGTCGGAAGCGTCCCCGAGAAGCCGGCCACAAGCCGGCTTTTTAATTCAACAAGCCTTTAAAAAACGCTCACAATCCGCGGGTTTCCAGCCCCCTCGCCCGTCCATAGAACGAAGCCACTTGTGCCTTCAGTCGCGCTCAGGCCCCACTGTCGCAAGCGACCTTGGTGTGTCTGCTTTTTCTTGCAGCGTATATGGACATCAATTTGATATTTCGAAATCTTCCAATGGAAAGGATTTTTTTGGGGTGAGCGTTTCGCGTCAGACTATAATAAAACGATTAGATGAGAGCCGACACCTGCTGCCATCCTCGGAGATTGCTGATTAATAACATTTAATCTGTGAAGGCTTGATGTAGCGATGAGGATTTAATATGAACGCCTTATTGAAAGAGCTGCACGCCTATCATCATGAAGTGGCCACCAAAATTAATCAGATCAAAGAGTTACTGGAGAGGATAAGGCACGGGTCTGCGGGTGCCGATGACCGCAAGCTGTTGTTTAAGCAACTGGAAGCCTTGCATGGTGATGCAGAGCGGCACCACCATGAAAATGAAGAGCTTATTCGGCTGGCCTTGCTGGCAACCGAGGCCCCGATCCACCAACGGGTCAAGGATATCGAGCAAGATCATCAAGCCTTCAAGCGAATTGCCGGACAACTCAAGATGTTGGAGCACTCAACGCAGGAGGCAAGAGTAATCGCCGACACGATAGAAGACTTCATCAAGAAATATTATGATCATATGGATGCCGAGGAGAATATTTTCTTTCCGGTGGCAGACAAGTGGTTGTCAGACACCCAATGGCAGGAAATAAAGCTTCAATGGCACTAACCAGAGATTTAAATACCTTTCATTAAAATAAGGTTAGTTTAACACTCGACCCCGCAACTTTATTGCACTGATAACCGATGGTGCATATACCCTCCTATGGCAGTTTACGGCAAGGTGGATTGGTCGGACGCTTACGGTAGGTTTCCACAGAGCACATTCTTAACGCTCAGTCCGATAGGTACTATCAGTGACCGACTGAAGGACTTTGCCGCTTGCTGTTGCATACCTCGGAAAAACTGAACCTTGCTCTGCCATTCTCCTTGGCCTGATACAAAGCTTGGTCTGCCAGGCCTACAAGCTGATGTGCGTCCTGCCCCTGCTTAGGCTGGAGACAGGCTACGCCTTGTGAAATAGTCACCCGGTCAGCGACCAATGACTCCACATGAGGGATCTTCAGATTCTCCACAGCATCAGACAACTGCTGAGCAACGGTAGCGGCGCCACTGAGGTGGGTGCCGGGCAGAATGCAGACAAACTCTTCACCGCCATAGCGCGCAACCATATCCAAAGGTCGTCTGATCCCACTGTCCAGGGCCGCAGCGACACGGCGCAGGCACTGGTCCCCCGCTAGATGCCCATAGTGGTCATTGAAGCGTTTGAAGTAATCGATGTCGACAAGAATCAGTCCTAGCCACCCTCCGTCACGGCATAAATGACTCCAGGCTGCATGGAGGTGTTGCTCGAAAGCTCGTCGGTTGGATATGCCTGTCAAACCGTCGATTGACGCCTGGCTCTTCAAGTAGTCGCTTTGCAACTTCAAAGTCAGATGGGTTTTTACCCGAGCGCGGGCAATACCGGGATGAAATGGCTTGCTAATGTAGTCAACAGCACCAAGCTCAAGTCCTTTTGCCTCGTCCGCCTCTTCCCCCTTGGCGGTTACGAATATCACAGGAATGGCTGCCGTCAACGGACTGGCCTTAAGGCGACGACATACCTCATAGCCGTCTATGCCGGGGAGCATCACATCGAGCAGGATCAAGTCCGGGAACTGTGTCAGGGCCATGTCCACTGCCTTATTTCCATCCATGGCCATGTAGATTTCATGGTCAGCACGAAATAGCTCATTCAGCGCGTGGATATTGAGTGCCTGGTCATCCACGATCAATAAACGCGGCTTGACCTTTGGATGTCCAGATTCATCGTTCATCAACATTCCTTTTGAGTGAATCGGTCAGCTTATCGCACCACAGGGCGGCTGACTGGAAATCCAGATCGTCGACGGCCTGCTTAAGCGCGTCAAAGATCGCTTTGCTGTGTAACGGTACCGCATCCTGCAAGGACTCAGCTCGCTGGAGTGCGACGAGATTACTGCTGACCAACAGCGCTCGCAGGCCACTCAATTCAATTTCCCAGTCCCTCTCCGTGAATGCAAGTGGTCGTTCAGTCGCGAATACCACGGAAGTGGCAAAGGCAAGATTAAGCCGTGTGCAGTCAGACGCGAGTTGCATGTGCAGGTGCGATAGCCACCGAGGATTGGCCATGAACGACTGCCCCTCCTCCGGCGACGCCTGCAGAAGGCGCTGCTCCAGCTCGGCAGCCAGCGCGGATAGCCCACTAGCACCCATGGTGCCGGCACTGCCCTTGATGGTGTGCAATTGCATCAACACACCGGCCTTTTCGCTGTTGCTGCAGTGCCGCTCCAGCTTATCAAGATTACGTCGCATCTCATCTGGAAAACGCTGCAGCACGTTACGCAACAGTGTCAGGTTACCGCCGAAGCGCCGCAACACACTCTCGGTTGACTCATCGCTCGGCGAGTCGCTCGATTGAATGGCCGGCCGGACAGGCACCTCTCGGTCCAGCAGCTTCCTGAGAACCGCTACAAGGTTTTCCAGATCGACAGGTTTGCCTACATGTTCATTCATTCCAGCGGCCAGGCACGCCTCACGCTCGGAGGTTGAGGCGTTTGCAGTCATGGCGACAATAGGCAAGCCCCAATGAAGGGGGCTTTGACGAATCCGACGGGTTGCCTCCAGCCCGTCCATGTCAGGCATCTGGATATCCATCAGTACCGCATCGAAGGTTTGCACGCCATTCAACACGGCCTCGACACCCTGCTGCCCCCCCTCAGCCAACGTCACTTTAGCCCCCTCGAGTTCCAGCAGTTCCTGAGCCACCTGGCGATTGAGCGGATTATCCTCAACCACCAATAACTTGATACCGTCGAGCCTGGATAGCGGGCTCACGGGCCCAGTGACATTGGAAGATTGCGTACCTGAGACTGCAAGCTCCACAGTAGTGGCAAGCTGCTTAGGGGTGATTGGCTTGCTCAAGACCGCAACATAAGGCTCCTGTGGCCCCTGCTGTAAACTCGCGAACACCTCGTGACTATGCGCAGTAACCATCACCACTACCGGCGCAGAATCCATGAGCGAGTCCCGTATAAGGCGAGCAGCAGTCAGGCCATCGACATCCGGCATGCGCCAATCCATCAACACTACATCGTAAGGGCGCACATTCGCAGCACGCAGCACGCGCTCCACCGCCTCTCGCCCTCTACTGGCCTGATCGACTTGCCATCCTAACGCGACAGCAGTTCTAGCGAGTACTTCGCGGGCCGTGTGATTGTCGTCGACCACCAACACATTGAGGTCAGGAAAAACTGTCGTGTGCTCTGTCTCCATGGTATTCGCCAAAGCGAATTCCAGCTCGAACCAGAAACAGCTGCCCACCCCTGGCTGGCTGTCCACTCTCAGGATGCCGCCCATCAGCTCGATCAGCCGCTTACAGATCGCCAGCCCCAGGCCCGTCCCACCATAACGGCGACTGATGGAGGCCTCGGCCTGGCTGAACCCGTCGAAGATCCGCTGGAGTTGCTCTTCGCTGATACCTATTCCCGTATCGGTCACAGAAATTCGCAGCCGAACAGCATCGGGCCGACGATCACAGACTCTGAGACTCACGGTAATCTCGCCACGCTCAGTGAACTTGAGCGCATTGCCAGCCAGATTGATAAGAATCTGTTGCAGACGCAGGCTGTCGCCCACCAGGCATGGGGGTAATGAGGTATCGAGATCGAACAACAATTCGACATCCTTATCTGCCTGGTTGCCCCCCAGCACCGCAGCAAGGTCCGTCATCAGCCCATTGATCTCGAAGGGATGTGGATCGAGCTGCAGCTTGCCGGCTTCGATCTTGGAGTAGTCAAGAATGTCATTGAGCAACCCCAAAAGCGATTTGGCAGCGCCGTGCGCCTTGCGGATATAGTCAAGCTGCCGCGCATCAAGCTCTGTGGCCTGAACCAAATGCAGCATGCCCAGCACAGCATTCATGGGTGTGCGAATTTCATGGCTCATGTTGGCCAGGAAAGCACTCTTGGCGGCATTGGCCGCGTCTGCCTGTTCTTTAGCGAGAAACAAGCGTGACTGCAGCTCATGTTCTACAGTGACATCGCGATTTATGCCTATAACTTTCCGGCAGCCTGTTTCAGCAACATACTCGATCCTGGCAGCGGCCTGAACATAACGAATACCGCCACCGGGTAACTGAAGGCGGAACAGTGTCTCGAATACGCCGTTCCCATCAAGTAATCCCTGTAGCAATCGGGCGGCAACTTCAGCGTCGTCGGGGTGCAGGCGCTCCTGCCAGTGCTTGTAACTCAGGCCAACCGCTTTCAAGGCGAGCGGCTGTTCATAAATCTCGAACATCCGATCATTCCACTGCAGATCATCGTCTTCGGGAGACCACGTCCACACCCCCAGTTTCGCCACATCCGAAGCCAAGGCCAGCTGGTCGCGTGCCGAAGCGATGGCATCATGCTGACGCCGCTGTTCGGAAAGATCGAAGAGCACGGCGACGAGCATGGGCTGACCGCCAATCTGCATGCAGCCCAGCGTGACCTGCGCGGGAAAGATAAGCCCATCCTTGCGGCGAGCCTCCACTTCTCGGGAAACCCCGGTCATATTGCTGCTGGCCGGATCACCAAGCGCATCCTGCGAGAGCGACAAGTCACCCTCGAATAAAGCGGGCAACAAGACTCCAACGTCACTGCCGACAAGCTCGTCAGGTTGGTAGCCGAAAACGTTCTGCGTAGCACGATTGCAAGACTGAATCACCCCTGTCCGATCGATCCTGATGACAGGGTTGACGGCTGTATCGAGAATGGTCTGTGTCAGTGCCAGGCTGTCGGCCAAGCGCTCCTCTACCTGCTTGCGCCGGCTGATATCGATAGCGATACCCAGGTATCCACTCAACCTGCCATCGGCATTGTGCATGCCGGTGACCAGCAACGTAACACTGAAACGCGTGCCGTCCTTGCGCACGTACGTCCATTCCCGAACCTCCGCCTCGCCCAGAGAAGCCTTGTGCACAAAAACGCGGAAGCCCCCTATCGTTTCTCCATAGGCCCGGCTCAACTCCTCGCCTCGTTGTGCCATCTCCTCATCCAGATGGAACATACCGGGGGTGCGAAGGCCAACGACTTCCTCGGCCGTGTAGCCAAGCAATTGCTCAGCCCCTCTGTTGAAAACGGTGATGATGCCCTCGAGGTCGGTCGCGATGATCGAGACCTGTGATGCCGAGTGCAGGACGTTGGTCAGCAGGGCATTCAGCTCGCGCAGCTCTGTCGTGCGCTCGGCCACCTGATGCTCCAGGCCAACATTCAGTTCCAGAATGCGTGCCTCTGCCCGCTTCTGCTGGGTGATGTCGCGAACGGTCTTGGAGGCCCCAACAACCCGCCCTGCTGCATCACAAATAGGCGAGACTGTTACCGAAACGTCTAACGACTGGCCGTCTTTACGCACTCGTCGGGTCTCAAAGTGCTCGATACGCTCGCTGCGAGCTATTTTCTCCAGCAAATGCACTTCCTCGTCCGCCAACTCGCAGGGCAATATCCGGCCCAGTAAAGTGCGGCCCAGTACTTCATCGCTGCCATAGCCAAAAATCTTCTCGGCGCCATGGTTCCAGGCCGTGACGATGCCATCCAGGGTCTGGCCAATGATTCCATCGTTGGAGTTCTCAACAATGGCTGCGAGCTTGGCCTGTTCCGCCAGAACGTCGCGTCGACGTCTACGGCTGACACTGAAAACCCCCACCAATGCCGTGATCAACAGGGTGCTGCACAGCCCGATGCCAAAGGCACTGCGGGGGGAGAACTGGCGTAACTCCTGCACGAAAGAGGGGTATGCAACCAACTCGATTTCCCAGCGACGACCAAAAACCAACTGGGTCAAATGGGTGCGCATGACCTCTTGCTGTTCCCCGCCATTTTGATTGCGCTCATAGAATTGCACAGGGGCGGCCGCATCGGTCACGTCACGCAAATGCAACCGAATTCCATCGGATGGCAATGGCAGCCCTGTAAGGACCTCTTCGGTCAGTAGCGGTGCATAACTCCAACCAAAACCTTGTGCCACTCTTTCGGCAACGGTATCCGGCGTATTTCCCGTTCGGTAGATCGGCAGCAGGAACAAGAATGACTGCAGCGGTTTGCCCGTTGCCTGGACCAAGGTGATCGGACCCGTGAGACGCGCAGCTCCCGTGCGCATTGCCGCGCCAGCAGCCTCTCGCCTGTTCTTTTCTGACGCGATATCCAAACCTACCGCTGCCAGGTTCTTCTCCTGAGGCTCGATGTACTGAATGACGAAGCGCTCGCCCTCATGTGGCGTAAGCTGGCGTATCGTGAAATCAGGTTTGCCATCGAGCCTGGCCTTTTGCAGGAAAGCCGCTTCGGCACTGGCTGGAACGCGACGAATGAAACCGAAGCCGCGAGCCCCCGGAAACTCGGTATCGAGGTCTCGAGTCTTGATGTAAGTCAAAAAGCCATGACGGCTGGCCTGTTGCTCGCCCATGACCTGAAGAGCACCACGCGCTCCTCTCAAACCGAACTCATAAAGATGGATGCGTGCAGCAACAGCATCGCTTGTACGCTGGACTGCACGGGTCAATGCAGCCTCGGCATGCGCCCTGTTCTGATTCATCAGAACGTAGGAGGTCATAAGGGTAACCGCCAGGCCTGCGACAAACACAGCGATCATCGCTGTAACAGATCCAAGCTTCAGAATACGATCTTTCAATTTCACCCCACATCAGCGGCTGGCCAAACGAGAAAAATCGATTGCGCTAGATTGGCCTCAGATTGCCGGTCTCCAGCATCTGTTGCAGTTGCAGGAACGGTACTGGTCGGCAGTAGTGATATCCCTGCATCAGCCAGCAACCCAGTGCCATGAGGCTGATCGCCTGCTCTTGGTTTTCCACACCTTCGGCAATCAGTTCCAACCCCAGCGCCTGGCCCATACGCACAATGGCTTCGATGATGGCGGCATCACTGTGGTCGTCAAGCATGTCACGCACAAAACTCTGGTCGATTTTCAGCACATCGATGGGCAGTTGTTTGAGGTAACTAAGGCTGGAGTAGCCGGTACCAAAATCGTCGATTGCCAGCCGCACGCCCATGCGCTTCAGTGCTTCAAGTGTTTCTCGCGCCTTGACGACATTGTCTGCCAACACGCCCTCCGTGATTTCCAGCTCAAGCAGGTACGCAGGAAGCCCTGAGTCCTGGAGCCCCCTACGTATCATGTCGAAGAAATTATCTTCACGAAATTGAACAGCGGAAATATTGACACTGACGGGGACTTGAAATCCTGAATCCATCAATAGGCAGGCGTCTTTACAGGCCTGCGTCAGTACTTGACGCCCCAGTGGAACAATCAGTCCAGTCTCCTCTGCGACCGGAATGAATTCACCTGGTGAAAGCAGCGTGCCATCGGGTTGTCGACAGCGAATCAACGCTTCCATGCCACGCATACATCCCGTTCGGGCATCCATTTTCGGCTGATAGAAAACCTCGAAGACGCCCTGTTCCAAGGCGCTGCGCATATGTTGCTCAAGCATATGCCTGGCACGGGTGCTGGTTTCCAATGTCCGGGAAAAGAAGCGTGAGCGATTCCTGCCTTCACGTTTGGCCTGATACATGGCTGCATCGGCGTGGCTGTAAAGCGCTTCCAGGTCGGTACTGTCTTCGGGGTAGATACTGACACCAATACTGGTGGTAATGCTGTAACGCTTCTCGCCAATCTGCATCGGGGACGCAAGCGTCCGCAATAACTGTTCGCACAAGTCCCCAATAGCTTCTAGCCGGACCACTTGCGGCAGTAAAATCACGAACTCATCGCCTCCCGGCCGGCTCACCGTATCCTGCGGCCGAACGCTGCTGGCCAAACGCTCAGCGACGCACTTTAGAATGGCATCCCCGACTGAATGCCCCAATGAGTCATTGATGCTCTTGAAATGATCCAGATCCAACAGTAACAACGCGACCTTGCTGCCGTTGCTTTGGGCCTGCTGAATCGATTGTGCTGCGCGGTTCGTGAATAGTTGACGGTTGGGCAAGCCAGTTAGCGCATCAAAATAAGACAAGCGCTTGGCTTCATTGCGCAGATTCAGGTGGGCGCGTACATGGGCCCTTACCACGGGAACATTGATAGGCTTCTGGATAAAGCCAACCCCTCCGAACTCCAGGGCACGAACTTGATTGTCGCACTGGGTATGGGAGCTGACGAACAGGACGGCAGCGTCACAGAGCTTTGGGTCGGTCTTGATCGCCCGGCACAATGCAAAGCCATTCATGTCGGGTAACTCGATGTCGATAAGGATCAGGTCGGGGCGGTATTCCCCGGCCACCTGCAGCGCTTCACGGCCGTCATGGGCAACATGAACCTCACCGAAGCTGCTGACAGACCCTTGAAGAACTTCACGATCGCTTGATTGGTCATCAACGATCAGGATCACAGAGTTCATCTGATCTGCCAGATCAAGCATGTGTGACTCCTGGAAATCCATTTCAAAGCGTCAGCGTAGACGATCAGCTGCGAATTGCGCAGTCAGACAAGCCTGTGACCAACAGGTTGCTCACAATGGACTGCTGATATCCCGTAATGCGATGTGAGCTCATGGCTTAAGGTGCTCAGTGATTACATTGAAGTTCCGAGGGTCAGCCTGCCCCAACATCCAGAATGAAGATCCAGCTACAACAACCCATTGAATGCTGAAGAATGGATTTAGGGGTAGCAGACAAAAGGACAACGGAAATGCCCACCCCGTCACTGTGGTAGCGGGATGGGCGATTGTCCGACAGGCGCGGGTGATCAAGGGCATGCCTGGCCAGTGATCAGCCCTGCCCCTGGTCGACTCAAGGTTGCGCGTACTTGAGTACGTACAGGCACAGCTCGCGGTAGACATCGACAGGCAGTTGCGACATCAGCTTCTGAGCCTGGCCGAGGGTTTTACAATTGAGCTCGGCCATCGCCCGACGGTGTTCCGAACCCAGCAGGCCGGCATGCACCACCTGCGCATACTGAATATAAGAACAGGGGAAATCGGCTTGGGGGCTGCGTTGGACCTTGAAGTCGATCTTCAGGTCTGCCCCGCGGAAGAATGCTCTGCCCTGATAGGTCTGCTGGGGCACGAGAAGCCCTTTTTCCGGGCAGGTGCTGTGACAGACCGGAAGGCTATTCTTATCCGTCTCCAGGCCACGTCGATAGATCACGATTTCGGAACCCGGTACCTCGATACAGGCGTTTTCGAAAGCATCGATGATGGACCTGCCATTGATTTGCGCCTCTTCGATCTGCGTCAGGCTGACCACACGCTCGATCTCCTGATTGCCAACGCTGTTGACCACACGGTCCAGGGTCGACCAGTGGCTGAATTCTTTCTGACACGCAATCAGATGGACCTCGCTCTGATAGCCCTGTCGGGCGGCTTCAGGTGGAAAATCAGCGAAATGAGGGCTGTCGAGCGCGGTCTCCATGATGATGTTGTATTTGTTTTCCATCGCATACGTGCAAATCAATGCCCCCAGCCGCCAGATGAACGACTCGGTATGCTCGTAGACATACAGCACGCCTTTGTCTTCCATGGCCCGATAGTGAGGGTGCAGTTCACGAAAATGGGTTTCGTAAAGGCGAACGTAATTGTCGTACCGCCCGCTCTTCAGCAGCGCGTTTTCCAGCAAGTACGTCTTACCCGAGCCTTGTGCACCGGCAATGATGAGCATTTTGGGCTTGAGCACGCCGTCGACATAGTCGCGCTTCTTGTCGAACAATGTGTCGACGACCTTTCTGAAT
>NZ_JBICII010000026.1:0-13133 GCF_043101865.1 Pseudomonas sp. zjy_15 | reverse complement strand
AAAGGTGACGATGCGCCACCTGCGCGAATGAATACCTACTCGGTGTGAGTGCGCACATCCAAGAAGCAAGACGCAATCGAGCAACAGCAACAGCAGCGCCGGGTGGGCACAGACAAAACCCTACAATCCGAGTAAAGTGCCGCCCCCGCCGTCTACAGCAAAAGGATCCCTTCCATGACACACCCTTTGGATATCGCCGTCGTCGGCGCCACCGGCAGCGTCGGTGAAGCCTTGGTGCAGATCCTCGAGGAACTGGCATTCCCGGTTGCCACCCTGCACCTGCTGGCCAGCATGGAATCGGCGGGCAGCAGCGTGATGTTCGCCGGCAAGAAGCTGAAGGTCCGCGAAGTCGACAGCTTCGACTTCACCCAGGTCAAGCTGGCCTTCTTCGCCACCGGCGCCGCCGTCAGCCGCAGCTTTGCCGGCAAGGCGCTGCAGGCGGGCTGCACGGTGATCGATCTGTCCGGCGGCCTGGACGATGCCCTGGCCCTGGTGCCGGAAGCCAACGCCGAACGCCTGGCCAGCCTGTCGTTGCCAGCGCGTATCGTCAGCCCATGCTCGGCCGCAGTAGCCCTGGCCGTCGCGCTGGCGCCGCTCAAAGGCCTGCTGGACATCGAGCGGGTGCAAGTGATGGCCGCATTGGCGGTGTCGGCGCAAGGCCGTGAAGCGGTCAGCGAGCTCGCCCGGCAAACCGCCGAACTGCTCAATGCCCGCCCGCTGGAGCCGCGCTTCTTCGACCGTCAAGTGGCGTTCAACCTGCTGGCCCAGGTCGGTGCTGCCGACGAGCAGGGCCATACCGCGCTGGAGCGCCGCCTGGTCAGTGAACTGCGCGTGCTGCTGGGCCTGCCTGACCTGAAGATTTCCGTGAGCTGTGTTCAAGTCCCGGTGTTTTTCGGCGATAGCTTCAGTGTGGCCGTGCAAAGCCGTCGCCCGGTAGACCTGGCAGCGGTCAACCAGGCCCTGGACGCAGCCGACAGCGTCGAGCGGGTGGAAAACGATGATTATCCGACCCCGGTAGGTGACGCAGTAGGCCAAGACGTGGTCTATGTTGGACGTGTACGTCACGGTGTTGATGAAGACCAGCAACTCAACCTCTGGCTGACCACCGACAACGTGCGCAAAGGCGCCGCGCTCAATGCCGTGCAAGTGGCGCAAATGTTGATTAAACACATGCCGTAAAAGATACTGGCGAGCACTTTTGTCCTGCTCCGCATGCAGGTTTCGGGACGATTCATACAAGGGAAGAGGTCATGCTTCGAATTCGCAAACTGGTTCTGGCCATGGCTGCAGCATCCGCGCTGTCGTCTGGCATGGCGAATGCGCTGGGCCTGGGGGAGCTGACCCTGAAGTCGGCACAGAATCAGCCGCTGGACGCCGAGATCGAATTGCTCGACGTGCGCGACCTCAAAGCCACCGAAGTGGCGCCGAGCCTGGCGCCGCCGGAAGAGTTCAGCAAGGCCGGGGTGGCGTTTCCGACCTACCTCGAAGACCTGACCTTCACACCGGTGATCAACCCCAACGGCAAAAGTGTGCTGCGCGTGACGTCCAGTCAGCCGCTGCCAGGTCCGGTAGTCAAGTTTTTGGTGCAGGTCATGTGGCCGCAGGGCCGCCTGTTGCGTGACTATAGCGTGCTGCTCGACCAGGCCAAGGCACAGGGCGAAAAACCGGCAGCAGGCAATGTCACACCGGCCATGACCGGCGCCAGCAACTACACCACCCAGCGTCGCGACACCTTGTGGCAGATTGCCGCGCGTAACACCCAGGGTGGTTCGATCCAGCAGACCATGATCGCGATCCAGGCTTTGAACCCGGACGCCTTCATCGGCAACAACATCAACCTCCTGAAGGTTGGCCAGGTACTGCGCTTGCCCGATCAGCAGCAGATCCAGAGCATCGCCCAAGGCGAGGCGAACCGCGAGGTGGCCGAGCAGTATGCCGCCTGGCGTGAAGGCCGTCGCCTGGGGCCACGTGCCCGCCAGCTGGATGCCACCCGTCGTGGCGCCGCCGAGGCTGCACCGTCGCGTATCGCCCAGGGCGACAACCTGCGTCTGGTCAGCCCGGGCAGCCAGGCCGATGCCGGCCAGGCCAAGGCGTTGAGTGACAAGCTGGCCATGGCCCAGGAAAGTCTGGACACCAGCCGTCGCGACAACGAAGAACTGAAAAGTCGCATGGCCGACCTGCAGAGCCAACTGGACAAGCTGCAGCGCCTGATCGAGTTGAAGAACAGCCAGTTGGCACGCCTGGAAGGCCAGGGCGCAGCCACGTCGGCAGCGGCTGCCGCTACCCCGGACCAGCCAGCGGACAAGCCGGCGCCTGCTACTGCCGATACCGCACCCGAGCCTGTGCCGGCCGCTCAGCCTGTACCCGCCAGCCAGCCGAAGGGTGCGCTCGACGCAGTCCTGGGCAATCCGTGGCTTCTGGGGATGATTGCCGGTTCCAGCATCCTGGTGCTGGCACTGCTGCTCTGGCTGCTGGCGCGCAAGCGCAAGGCCCAGCAAGAAGCTGAGAAGCACCTGCGCATGGCGCGGGCGCTGGAAGAAGAGCAGGGCACAGGTTTCGACAGCGATACCGAGAGCTTCGACGGCGTCGAAGCCCCGGAGCCGGGTGTAACCCTGTCGCCGGCTGTGGTCGCCGCTTCGGCTGCAGCTGCCGTCGCTGCGGAAAAAGTGGCTGAACCGGTCGCCGAGGCAGACCCCCTGACTGAGCCGCAAGCAGATCCGCACGCCGCGCTGTTGGCGCAAGTCGACCAATGCCTGGCCGAAGGCCGCCTGAATCGTGCCACCGACCTGCTGGAGCCCGCTGTGGCCGCTGCACCGGAACGTGACGACCTGCGCCTGAAGCTGATGGACGTGTACGCCCGCCAGGGTGACCAGAGCGCGTTTGCCGAACAGGAGCGTCAGCTGCCGGCCAGCGAACAGAACGTTGCCGAAGTCGCCGGGCTGAAAGAGCGTTACCCCGCCATGCTCGGCCTGGCTGCTGCCGGCCTGGGTGCGGCGGCGCTGGCTGCCGAAATGGATGAGCAGTACGTGCAAGAGCTGCTGCACGATGAGCCCGAAGCGCCGGTGGTTGCCGATGTGGCGCCTGACGAGGTGTCTGGGTTCGAGCCACAAGTGGAGGCTGAGCCAGAGGTTGTCGCGCAAGCAGAGCCTGACGCAGAGCTGGATGCCTTCGATGAAGTGCCAACGCTCGATGTTTCCGGCCTGGATGAGCAGGATCTGGACAGCGCCTTCGACCTGAGCCTGGGCGAAGACCTGGCCGAGGAAGACCCGCTGGCCACCTCCATGCTGGACGAGCCGGTGGTACAGGGGGGCGTTCCCGACGAGCTGGTAATCGCAGAACCTGTGCTGGACGAGCCCGTACAGGAAGAAACTCAGCCAGAAGAACAACCATTTGCCGTGGATGCAGAGCTGCAGGCCGACGCCGATGCTGATTTCGAGGCCATGCTGGCACAAGCCGAGCCTCAGCCTGCCGTGGACCTGTCTGATTTCGACCTCGACATCAGTGAGCCTGTGGCTCCAGCCACTCCGGACACGGTGGAGCAGGGGCCGGTCGATGTCGCCGCCGAACTGGCAGCCTTCGACAGTGAGCCGGAGTTTGACCCGGTCTCCGAGTTCGACTTGCCGTCGGACTTCGACTTGTCCCTGTCGCTGGAAGACGATTCGCCGGCCGCCAAGAGCTTTGCCTCGGAGCTCAATGACGTCAACGCCGAGCTGGACAAGTTGTCGCAGAGCCTCGAAACGCCTTCTTTGGAGCCGCACTTCACCAGCGAAGACGCGGTTGCGCAGCCCGAGCCCGAGCCCTTGGACGACCTGGACTTCGACTTCTTCTCCGGCAGTGATGAAGTCGCCACCAAGCTCGACCTGGCCCGTGCCTATATCGACATGGGTGACAGTCAGGGCGCGCGCGACATCCTCGATGAAGTGGTCAAGGATGGCGACGATAGCCAGCGTCAGGAAGCCGAGGACCTGCTCTCTCGTCTGGTCTGATGCAAGTAGGGCAGGCCTCTTCGCGGGCTTGCCCGCTCCCACAGGATCCTCACACATTTCGACCTTGTGAGTGACCTGTGGGGGCGGCGGGGCACCCGCGATTAGGCCCGCAAATGCAGTGCGCATCCACCGGCAGCCCTACGAGGCTGCCGTTGTCGTTATAATCTCGCCATTCCGTACACCCCACAGGTTTCATGCTCTTGGACATCATCGACACCGCTACCGCCGAATCCGCGGCCGAAGGCTTCTCCCGCATCGCCCTGGGCGTGGAATACAAAGGCGCGCGCTACCGCGGCTGGCAGCGCCAGGCCAGCGGCGTGCCGAGTGTCCAGCAAGCCCTGGAGCAAGCGCTGTCCAAGGTCGCCAACGAGCCGATTTCGGTGATTTGCGCCGGGCGTACCGACGCCGGCGTTCACGGCTGCGGGCAGGTCGTGCACTTCGATACCCGTGCCGTGCGTGAAGAGCGCGCCTGGACCATGGGCACCAACTTCAACCTGCCGCACGACATCAGTGTGGTCTGGTCGCGGCCAATGCCGGCCGATTTTCATGCCCGCTTCAAGGCCTGCGCCCGGCGCTACCGCTACGTGATCTACAACGACCCGATTCGCCCGGCGCACCTGGCCGAGGAGGTGACCTGGAACCACCGTCCGCTCGACGTCGATCGCATGGCCGAGGCCGCGCAGTTCCTGCTCGGCACCCACGACTTCAGCGCCTTCCGCGCCAGCCAGTGTCAGGCCAAATCACCCATCAAGCATATCTACCACCTGCGTGTTACCCGCCATGGCCAGATGATCGTGCTGGACGTGCGTGCCACCGCCTTCCTGCACCACATGGTGCGTAACATTGCCGGTGTGCTGATGGCCATCGGCGCCGGCGAGCGTCCGGTTACCTGGGCCCGCGAGGTGCTGGAAGGGCGCAACCGCCGCGAAGGAGGGGTAACGGCCCACCCCTACGGGCTTTACCTGGTGCAGGTGGAGTACCCCGAAACGTTTGCGTTGCCCAAGCGTTACATCGGCCCACACTTTTTGAGTGGTTACGAGACGTTGGCAGACTGACGGGCGAAAAGCCATTTGCTAACATCCGCCCTTTCGCCGCAACAATCAGGGTTCGTGTTCCATGAGCAATGTTCGCAGCAAGATCTGCGGGATTACCCGCATCGAAGACGCACTGGCCGCTGCCGAAGCGGGTGCCGATGCCATTGGCTTCGTCTTCTATGCCAAGAGCCCGCGGGCAGTGGACGTGCGCCAGGCGCGGGCGATCATCGCCGAGTTGCCGCCATTCGTGACCACGGTCGGGTTGTTCGTCAATGCCTCGCGCTGCGAGCTGAACGAGATCCTCGAAGTGGTTCCGCTGGACCTGCTACAGTTTCACGGCGATGAAACCCCGCAGGACTGTGAAGGCTACCACCGCCCCTGGATCAAGGCCCTGCGTGTGCGCCCTGGCGACGACCTGGAGGCGGCCTGCCAGCTTTATGCGGGTGCCCGTGGCATTTTGCTGGACACCTATGTGCCGGGCGTGCCCGGGGGAACCGGCGAGGCGTTCGACTGGTCATTGGTGCCGGCGCGGCTTGGCAAGCCGATCATCCTCGCGGGCGGGCTGTCGGCCGATAACGTTGGTCAGGCCATTGCCCAGGTAAAGCCTTACGCGGTGGATGTCAGCGGTGGCGTCGAGCAGGCCAAGGGCATCAAGGATGCGGCAAAGATCGAGGCCTTCATGAAGGCGGTGAAACAGGCTTGATGGCAGATGTGACGGCTGGCTGCGCGCCATCGTCCATAGCTTTCGCAGCCCTGCTGGGCCGCCGCCAGTAGCTGTGGCGGCAAGAAAATACATTAGCGGTGGAGTGGCGCGCTGGAAGCCCCGGCGGCCGGTCCACCATCGTTTCATAAAAGATTTTGAGCTCAAGGGCAGGGCAGGGACGGTGACGCTGTCCCCCCGCCTGCCAATACTGGAGAAAGAAAGCATGAGCAACTGGTTAGTCGACAAACTGATCCCTTCGATCATGCGTTCCGAGGTGAAGAAGAGCTCGGTGCCCGAGGGCCTGTGGCACAAGTGCCCGTCCTGCGAGGCCGTGCTGTATCGTCCGGAGCTGGAAAAGTCCCTGGATGTCTGCACCAAGTGCAATCACCACATGCGTATCGGCGCACGTGCGCGCATCGACATTTTCCTTGACGCTGAAGGCCGGGCCGAACTGGGCGCTGACCTGGAGCCGGTCGACCGCCTGAAGTTCCGTGATGGCAAGAAATACAAGGACCGCCTGACCGCTGCGCAGAAGCAGACCGGCGAAAAGGACGCGCTGATCTCCATGAGCGGCACCCTGATGGGCATGCCGATCGTGGTTAGCGCCTTCGAGTTCTCGTTCATGGGCGGCTCCATGGGTGCCATCGTCGGCGAGCGCTTCGTACGCGCGGCCAACTATGCCCTGGAAAACCGCTGCCCAATGGTTTGCTTCTCCGCTTCGGGCGGTGCGCGCATGCAGGAAGCGCTGATCTCGCTGATGCAGATGGCCAAGACCTCGGCCGTGCTGGCGCGTCTGCGCGAAGAAGGCATCCCGTTCATCTCGGTCCTGACCGACCCTGTGTATGGTGGTGTTTCCGCCAGCCTGGCGATGCTCGGCGACGTCATCGTCGGTGAACCGAAGGCCCTGATCGGCTTCGCCGGCCCACGCGTGATCGAGCAGACCGTACGCGAGAAGCTGCCTGAAGGCTTCCAGCGCAGCGAGTTCCTGCTGGAGCACGGAGCTATCGACCTGATCATCTCCCGTGGCGAACTGCGCCCGCGTCTGGCCCGCCTGCTGGCGCAGATGACCGGCCAGCAAACCCCGGAAGAAGCGCGTGAGGCGGCTGCCGTCGC
Organism: Pseudomonas sp. zjy_15; assembly: GCF_043101865.1. NCBI lineage: Bacteria > Pseudomonadati > Pseudomonadota > Gammaproteobacteria > Pseudomonadales > Pseudomonadaceae > Pseudomonas > Pseudomonas sp. zjy_15. The sequence goes on along the minus strand of NZ_JBICII010000026.1, from coordinate 6,297 downwards.
GTGATGAAACAACGATCCCTGGGCGAATGGCTCGCCTACCTCGAGCAGTTGCACCCCTCGGCCATCGACATGGGTCTGGAGCGGTCGCAGAAGGTGCTTGCCCGCCTGGCGCTGGGCAAGCTGGCGCCGCGCGTGGTGACGGTGACCGGCACCAATGGCAAGGGGTCGACCTGCGCCTTCGTGGCTTCGTTGCTGCGTGCCCAGGGGCTCAAGGTCGGTGTGTACAGTTCGCCGCACCTGTTACGTTACAACGAACGGGTGATGATCGATGGCCAGGAGGCCAGCGATGAGCGCCTGTGCGAAGCCTTCGCCGCCGTCGAGGCGGCACGGGGCGATATTTCCCTGACCTACTTCGAGATGGGTACGTTGGCCGCGTTCTGGTTGTTCTATCAGTCGCAGCTGGATGCCGTGGTGCTCGAGGTGGGCCTTGGTGGTCGCCTGGATACCGTGAACGTAGTGGATGCCGACTTCGCCCTGGTGACCAGCATTGGTGTCGACCATGTTGATTACCTGGGTGATACCCGCGAGCTGGTAGCCTTCGAGAAGGCTGGCATCTTCCGCCCGGGCAAGCCGGCCCTGTGCGGTGACCTGGACCCGCCCAAGCCGTTGCTGGACAAGGCCGCCGAACTGGCCGCGCCACTGTTCCTGCGCGGGCGGGAATTCGATCTGGCCAGCGCCGATGGCTGCTGGAGCTGGCGTGGTACTGCGGCCGATGGCACGCAGGTAGAGCTGCATGACCTGCCTTTGCTTGACCTGCCCATGGAAAACGCCACGCTGGCCCTGCAGGCTTACCTGCTGATGGGGCTGCCGTGGGACGCGGAGCAAGTTCGCCAGGCGCTGCTGGATACCCGTATCACTGGGCGTCTCGACCTTCGTAATTTGAACTGGCAGGGCAAAGCGGTAGCGTTGCTGCTGGATGTCGGGCACAACCCGCATGCGGCGCAGTACCTGGCCAGGCGCCTGGCGGCCCGGCCGCTGAAGGGGCGCCGTCTCGCGGTATTTGGCCTGCTCGCCGACAAGGATCTGGATGGCGTTATCGCGCCGCTGCAGGGCCTCATCGACGACTGGGCAGTGGCGCCGCTGGATACTCCGCGCAGTCGCCCGGCCGCGGAGCTGGTCACGTCCTTGGCGAACCTCGGTGCCGCGGTGAAGTCTTATGCCAGCGTCGATGCCGCCCTTGAGGGGCAATGTGCGCAGGCGACGGCGGATGATCAGATCCTGCTGTTCGGTTCGTTTTTCTGTGTCGCCCAGGCGCTGGAATGGCTGGAGCGGCACGCCCAGGAGGGTGGAATAGATGGCTGTGCTGGATAAAGGGATGAAACAGCGCATGGTGGGTGCGCTGGTGCTGGTGGCGCTGGCGGTTATCTTCCTGCCGATGCTGTTCACCCGCGAGGACGAGATGCGCCAGGTGCACGTCGAAGCCCCGCAGGCACCGGCCATGCCCAGCCTGCCGGAAGTGAAGGTGGAGCCGGTTGCCGTGCCGGAGCCGCAGGTTATTCCGGAGGTGCCGCAGCAGGCGCCCGTGGTGATCGACGAGTCGACTGCCCCGGCGAGTACACCCCGCCAGCCAATCACACCGTCGCCACAGACCCAGGCGCAGGTTCAGCCGCCCAAGCCGCAGGCCCCCGCGCCCAAGGTGGAGGCCAAGGCCGCTGCAACACCCGCGCCTGCCGCGCCATCGAAGATCGATGCCAATGGCCTGCCAGTCAGTTGGTCGATCCAGCTGGCCAGTCTGTCCAACCGTGCCGGTGCCGAAAAGCTGCAGCAAACGCTGCGTAGCCAGGGTTACAACGCCTATATCCGCACGGCGGGTGGCATGAACCGCGTGTACGTGGGGCCGATGATCGAGCGCGCCGAGGCCGAGCGCGTGCGTGACGCGGTCAACCGCAAGAACAGCCTCAAGGGTTTTGTGGTGCGTTTCCAGCCTGAGCGCAGCTGATTCCCCGGGGCGGCTGTGCCGCCCATTCGCGGGTGAACCCGCGCCTACAGGCACCGCGCCGCTGCAAGGCTCACCCAGAACCTGGCAGTGGGTTCACCCGCCAATGGCCCAACACCAATCCAGCTGACATTCCGCTTACTCCCGGCCCGCCGCTCTGGTAAAATGCGCCGCCTCAAACGTCTGCAGGCAACACCGTGGCATTTACCTTGGTTGATTGGGCGATCATCGCGATCATCGCCGTCTCCACATTGATCAGTCTCAAGCGCGGCTTCGTCAAGGAGGCCTTGTCCTTGCTCATCTGGATCATTGCCGGTGCGGTTGCCTGGATGTTCGGCGGTTCGCTCTCGGTGTATCTTGAGAGTTATATCCAGACGCCATCGATGCGCGTCATCGCTGGCTGCGCCATTCTTTTCGTCGCCACCTTGCTGGTGGGGGCCATGGTCAACTTCCTTGTCGGTGAGCTGATCCGCGTGACCGGGCTGTCCGGCACCGATCGTTTCCTGGGCATGGCCTTCGGTGCCGCGCGCGGGGCCTTGCTGGTAGTGGTAGCCATAGGTCTGATCAGCCTGGGGCCGGTTCAACAAGACACCTGGTGGCAGGAATCACGCCTGATACCACAGTTTCTCTTGGTCGCCGACTGGTCGAAAAACCTGATTCTGGGTTTTTCCGACCAATGGACGCCCAGTGGCCTGATCAGCACTCCGGCTGATCTTCCGTTCAAGGAACAGTTGCTCGGGCCGTCCAAGCCCTGAGCGCTATTCAATCAAGTTTCATCAAAGTAGGGGTTGCGTCGCATGTGTGGCATCGTCGGTATCGTCGGTAAGTCGAACGTCAATCAGGCGCTGTATGACGCGCTTACGGTCCTCCAGCACCGCGGCCAGGACGCTGCCGGTATCGTGACCAGCCATGACGGCCGGTTGTTCCTGCGCAAGGATAATGGCCTGGTGCGCGACGTGTTCCAGCAGCGCCACATGCAGCGCTTGGTAGGCAACATCGGCATCGGCCACGTGCGCTACCCGACTGCGGGCAGCTCGACCTCGGCCGAGGCCCAGCCGTTCTACGTCAACTCGCCTTACGGCATCACCCTGGCTCACAACGGCAACCTGACCAACGTCGAGCAGTTGGCCAAGGAGATCTACGAGTCCGACCTGCGCCACGTCAACACCAACTCCGACTCGGAAGTGCTGCTGAACGTGTTCGCCCATGAGCTGGCGGTGCGCGGCAAGCTGCAGCCGACCGAAGAAGACGTGTTCGCCGCGGTCTCCCATGTGCATAGCCGCTGCGTTGGCGGATACGCCGTGGTGGCCATGATCACCGGCTACGGCATCGTCGGCTTCCGCGACCCCCATGGCATTCGCCCGGTGGTGTTCGGCCAGCGTCACACCGACGAAGGCGTGGAATACATGATCGCCTCGGAAAGCGTCGCCCTCGACGTGCTCGGCTTCACCCTTATCCGCGATCTGGCGCCGGGCGAAGCGGTGTACATCACCGAAGAAGGCCAGTTGTTCACCAAGCAGTGCGCCGAATCGCCAACGTTGCAGCCGTGCATCTTCGAGCACGTCTACCTGGCTCGCCCGGACTCGATCATCGATGGGGTCTCGGTTTACAAGGCGCGTCTGCGCATGGGTGAAAAGCTGGCCGACAAGATCATGCGCGAGCGCCCCGATCATGATATCGACGTGGTCATCCCGATCCCGGATACCAGTCGCACTGCCGCGCTGGAGCTGGCCAACCGGCTGGGCGTCAAGTTCCGCGAAGGTTTCGTCAAGAACCGTTACATCGGCCGTACCTTCATCATGCCCGGCCAGGCCGCGCGCAAGAAGTCGGTGCGTCAGAAGCTCAACGCCATCGAGCTGGAGTTCCGCGGCAAGAATGTGATGCTGGTGGACGACTCGATCGTGCGCGGCACCACCTGCAAGCAGATCATCCAGATGGCCCGCGAAGCCGGCGCCAAGAATGTCTACTTCTGCTCCGCGGCCCCTGCTGTACGCTACCCCAACGTCTACGGCATCGACATGCCGAGTGTTCACGAACTGATCGCCCACAACCGCACCACCGAACAGGTGGGTGAGTTGATCGGCGCCGATTGGCTGGTCTATCAGGACCTGCCAGACCTGATCGACTCGGTCGGTGGCGGCAAGATCAAGATCGAGCAGTTCGATTGCGCGGTGTTCAACGGTGAGTACGTCACTGGCGATATCGACGAAGCCTACCTCGACCGCATCGAGCAGGCCCGTAATGACCTGGCCAAGGTCAAGAACCAGGCCGTCAGCGCGATCATCGACCTTTACAACAACTGATTTTGGGAGCGACGGCATGACGGATCAATGGGATGCCGGGCGACTGGACAGTGACCTCGAGGGTGTCGGTTTCGACACCCTGGCAGTGCGCGCTGGTCAAAACCGTACCCCGGAAGGCGAGCACAGCGAAGCGCTGTTCCTGACCTCCAGCTATGTGTTCCGCACGGCAGCCGATGCTGCTGCGCGCTTTGCCGGTGAAACACCGGGCAACGTCTACTCGCGCTACACCAACCCGTCGGTGCGTGCCTTCGAGGAGCGCCTGGCGGCCATGGAGGGTGCCGAACAGGCCGTGGGTACGTCCACCGGTATGGCGGCAATCCTGGCCGTGGTCATGTCGCTGTGCAGCGCCGGTGACCATGTGCTGGTGTCGCAGAGCGTATTCGGCTCCACCATCAGCCTGTTCGAGAAGTACTTCAAGCGCTTTGGTGTACAAGTGGACTACGTGCCCCTGGTCGACCTTTCCGGCTGGGAAAAGGCCATCAAGGCCAACACCAAACTGCTGATCGTCGAGTCGCCATCCAACCCGCTGGCCGAGTTGGTCGATATCACTGCGCTCAGCGAAATCGCCCATGCCCATGGTGCCATGCTGGTGGTGGACAACTGTTTCAGTACCCCGGCGTTGCAGCAGCCGCTGAAGCTGGGTGCCGACATTGTGTTCCACTCGGCCACCAAGTTCATCGACGGCCAGGGCCGCTGCATGGGCGGTGTGGTTGCCGGCCGTACCGAGCAAATGAAAGAAGTGGTCGGTTTCCTGCGTACCGCAGGTCCAACCCTCAGCCCGTTCAACGCCTGGATCTTCACCAAGGGCCTGGAAACGCTGCGCCTGCGTATGCGTGCACACTGCGAAAGCGCTCAGGCCCTGGCCGAATGGCTGGAGCAGCAGGACGGCGTGGAGAAGGTGCATTACGCCGGCCTGCCCAGCCACCCGCAGCACGAACTGGCCAAGCGCCAGATGAGCGGTTTTGGTGCAGTGGTCAGCTTTGAGGTCAAGGGTGGCAAAGAGGGCGCGTGGCGTTTCATCGACGCTACCCGAGTGATTTCCATCACGACCAACCTGGGTGACAGCAAAACCACCATCGCTCATCCGGCGACCACCTCACACGGTCGTCTGTCGCCGCAGGAGCGTGAAGCGGCGGGTATCCGCGATAGCCTGATCCGCGTTGCCGTGGGCCTGGAAGACGTGGCCGACCTGCAGGCTGACCTGGCGCGTGGGCTGGCAGCATTGTGATCGAAATCAGCGGCAGTACCCCGGGCCACAATGGCCGGGTAGCCTTGGTCACAGGTGCCGCCCGCGGCATCGGTCTGGGCATTGCCGCATGGCTGATCTGCGAAGGCTGGCAGGTGGTGCTGAGTGATCTGGACCGCCAGCGTGGCACCAAAGTGGCCAAGGCGCTGGGCGACAACGCCTGGTTCATCACCATGGACGTTGCCGACGAGGCCCAGGTCAGTGCCGGAGTGTCCGAAGTGCTCGGGCAGTTCGGCCGGCTGGACGCGCTGGTGTGCAATGCGGCCATTGCCAACCCGCACAACCAGACGCTGGAAAGCCTGAGCCTGGCACAATGGAGCCGTGTGTTGGCGGTCAACCTCAGCGGGCCCATGCTGCTGGCCAAGCATTGTGCGCCGTATCTGCGTGCGCACAACGGGGCGATCGTCAACCTGACCTCGACCCGTGCTCGACAGTCCGAACCGGACACCGAGGCTTATGCGGCAAGCAAGGGCGGGCTGGTGGCTTTGACCCATGCCCTGGCGATGAGCCTGGGCCCGGAGATTCGTGTCAATGCGGTGAGCCCGGGCTGGATCGATGCCCGTGATCCGTCGCAGCGCCGTGCCGAGCCGTTGAGCGAAGCTGAGCATGCCCAGCACCCAGCGGGCAGGGTAGGGACTGTGGAAGATGTAGCGGCCATGGTTGCCTGGTTGCTGTCACGCCAGGCGGCATTTGTCACCGGCCAGGAGTTTGTGGTCGATGGTGGCATGACCCGCAAGATGATCTATACCTGAGCACCTTGTTTAAACTGCGCCGGCCTCTTCGCGGGTAAACCCGCTCCTACGACGGTTAAT
>NZ_JBICII010000025.1:0-5557 GCF_043101865.1 Pseudomonas sp. zjy_15 | reverse complement strand
CGGTGGCGGACACACATCGGTGGTTGGACACAGGCCGTCGTAGGAGCGGGTTTACCCGCGAAGGGGCCGGCCCTGCTAGCCCGTACCCCTGGCCATTCACTGTTGCCGCCGCCACCGTATTCGCGGGTAAACCCGCTCCTACACCCGGTGACGGACACACATCGGTGGTTGGACACAGGCCGTCGTAGGAGCGGGTTCACCCGCGAAGGGGCCGGCCCTGCTGGCCAGTATCCCTGGCTATTCAGCGTTGCAGCGGCCACCGTATTCGCGGGTAAACCCGCTCCTACACCTGGATTGGTGGCGGACACACATCGGTGGTTGGACACAGGCCGTCGTAGGAGCGGGTTTACCCGCGAACACCGGCAGAGCCGGTGCCATCCACCGCGTTTGCTTTTTCACGGGCATGCCCGCTCCCACAAGATCACCACAGTCCTGGCGTGTCGTGGATTACCTGTGGTAGCGGTGTCATACGCTCAGTCCTGCAGCCGTTCCGGGCTGTTGAAGTTGCTTAGCCGGCGATCATCCTCGGTGCACTCCAGCCCTCGCACCGCCTCGCGCAGCAGGGCCTTCTGCAAACTCCGCTCACCCGCTGCCCAGGCCTGCTCCAACACCGGCAACACCCGCTTGGGCAGTACGCTGAACATCGGCTGCCAGAAACCACCCTGACGCACCATTGCCGCGCTGTTACCGGTCACTGCCAGCCGCAGCAGGTCCTCGATCAATTCGCGATCAACCAGGGGCGCATCGCAAGCCAGCAACACCACCCACCCATGACGTGCCACCTTGAGCCCGGCAATCACCCCCGCCATTGGCCCGGGGAAGTCGGCTTCTGCATCGCCCACCAACCGGTCAGCGTATGCCCGGTAAGCCGCCTGGTTGCGATTGCAGGAAATCACCAGGTCGTCGCTCAATGGCCGCACCACTCGATGAACATGTGCAATCAATGGCTCGCCTTGCCAGTCCACCAGGCCCTTGTCACGGCCGCCCATGCGCTGGCCACGGCCACCGGCGAGAATGAGGATGGAGCAAGGGGGGAGTGCGTCAGGCATGAAAAAGGGTTCCGGGCAGTCATTGCCGGGAACCCTCCCATTTCACGGCGGGCTTGTCCAGTCAGCTTTCGCGGGGCACGGGTTGCCCGTCGCTGTCATGCGCCTGGCGTCGCCCGGACAGGCGCATCACCACCACGAAGAACACCGGCACGAACACCACCGCCAGGGTGGCGCTGAGCATGCCGCCGATCACCCCGGTGCCAATCGCCTGCTGGCTGGCCGAGCTTGCGCCGCTGGCGATGGCCAGGGGCACCACGCCGAGGATGAACGCCAGCGAAGTCATCACGATCGGCCGCAGGCGCAGGCGGGCCGCTTGCACGGCGGCGTCGACGGCGTCCACGCCCTGGTCTACCAGATGCTTGGCGAACTCGATGATCAGGATGGCGTTCTTCGCCGACAGGCCGATCAGGGTGATCAGGCCAACCTTGAAGAACACGTCGTTGGGCATGCCGCGCAAGGTCACCGCCAGCACCGCCCCGAGCACACCGAGCGGAACCACCAGCAGCACCGCAGTCGGAATCGACCAGCTTTCGTACAGCGCTGCCAGGCACAGGAACACCACCAGCAGCGACAGCGCCATTAGCAGGGGGGCCTGGCTACCGGACAGCCGTTCCTGCAGTGACAGGCCGGTCCATTCCAGGCCGCTACCGGCCGGGAGCTGCGCCACCAGCCGCTCGACTTCGGCCATGGCCTCGCCCGAGCTGTAGCCGGCGGCTGGCTCGCCTGAGATCGATACCGCCGGGTAACCGTTGTAGCGGGTCAGCTGCACCGGGCCGCTGACCCACCGGGCCTGAACGAACGCACCCAGTGGCACCATCTTGCCGCTGTCGTTGCGCACGTGAATGTTCAGCAAGTCCTCGACCTGGCTGCGCTGGTCACCTTCGGCCTGCACCACCACCCGCTGCATACGGCCCTGGTTGGGGAAATCGTTGACGTAGCTGGAGCCCACGGCCACGTCCAGCACCGTGCCGATATCGGCAAACGACACGCCCAGTGCATTAGCCTGACGGCGGTCGATTTCCAGTTGCACCTGCGGGCTTTCCGCCAGCGAGGCTTCGCGCACGTTGGTCAGCACCTTGCTTTTGCTGGCGCTTTCGAGCAACTGGTCACGGGCTGCCATCAGTTCGGCGTGGCCCATGCCGCCACGGTCCTGAAGGCGAAATTCGAAGCCGGTCGACTCACCGAGGCCGTCGATGGGCGGCGGCAGTACCGAGTAGGCTATCGCGTCCTTGAGCTGGGTGAAGGCCATGGTCGCGCGGTCGGCGATCGACTGCGCACTGTCGTCGGCGCTGCGCTCGGACCAGTCCTTGAGGGTGGTGAAGGCCAGCGCCGCGTTCTGCCCGCTACCGGAGAAGCTGAAGCCGAGGATCAAGGTGGTGTTGCCCACGCCCGGTTCTTCGGTATTATGCGCCTCGATCTGCGCGGCTACCTGTTCGGTGCGCATGCGGCTGGCGCCCGGCGGCAGTTGAATGTCGGTGATGGTGTAGCCCTGGTCTTCGGTGGGCAGGAACGCCGTAGGCAGCTGGCTGAAGCCGTAGCCCAGCACCGCCAGCAGCACCGCGTACACCAGCAGGTAGCGGCCGCTGCGCTTGAGTGCTTGCACCACCCAGCGCTGGTAGCCGTTGCTCATGCTTTCGAAGCGGCGATTGAACCAGCCAAAGAAGCCTTTGCGTTCATGGTGCTCGCCCTTGGCCACGGGTTTGAGCAGGGTGGCGCACAATGCCGGAGTCAGGCTGAGGGCAAGAAACGCCGAGAACAGGATCGACACCGCCATCGACAGCGAGAACTGCTGGTAGATCACCCCCACCGAGCCTTGCATGAAGGCCATAGGCAGGAATACCGCCACCAGCACCAGCGTGATGCCGACGATTGCACCGCTGATCTGGCCCATGGCCTTGCGCGTGGCTTGCTTGGGCGGCAAGCCTTCTTCGGCCATGATGCGTTCGACGTTCTCCACCACCACGATGGCATCGTCGACCAGAATGCCGATGGCCAGCACCATGCCGAACAGTGTCAGCACATTGACCGAGAAGCCCATGGCCAGCATCACGGCGAAGGTGCCCATCAATGCCACCGGCACTACCAGGGTCGGGATCAGCGTGTAGCGCAGGTTCTGCAGGAACAGGAACATGACTGCGAATACCAGCAGCATGGCCTCGAACAGGGTGTTGATGACCTGCTCGATCGACACCTTGACGAACGGCGAGGTGTCGTAGGGGATGTCGTACTTGACGCCTTCCGGGAAGTAGCGCGCCAGGTCCTGCATCTTCGCCCTTACCAGGGTGGCGGTTTCCATGGCGTTGGCGCCGGGCGACAACTGCACGCTGAAGGCGGTGGCCGGTTTGCCGTTCAGGCGCGTGCCGTACTGGTATTCCTGGGCACCGATTTCAACCTGGGCGACATCCCCGATGGTGACCGTTGAGCCGTCCGGGTTGGCACGCAGGACAATCGCAGCAAACTCTTCGGGGCTGCTCAACTGGCCTTTGACCACCACGTTGGCGGTGATTTCCTGGGTGCTGCGGCTGGGCAGATCGCCGATGCTGCCAGGGGCAACCTGGGCGTTCTGCGCGGCGATGGCTTCGGCTACATCGTTGGGCGTGAGGTTGAAACCGATCAGCTTGCGCGGGTCGATCCAGATGCGCATGGCCCGTTCGGAGCCATACAACTGGGCCTTGCCGACGCCCTTGAGGCGGCGGATTTCGTCCATCACGTTACGTGCAAGGATGTCCGACAGCGCGGTTTCATCGAGCATGCCGTCTTCGGAGGTGAGGGTCGCCAACAGCAGGAAGCCGGTGGACACTTTCTCTACCTGCAGGCCCTGCTGGGTGACTGGGCGTGGCAGGCGCGACTCGACCACTTTCAGGCGGTTCTGCACATCGACCTGAGCCAGGTCCGGGTGGGTGCCCGGAGCGAAGGTGGCAGTGATGGTGGCGCTGCCCAGGCTGCTCTGCGACTCGAAGTACAGCAGGTTGTCGGCGCCGTTGAGCTCCTGCTCGATCAGGCTGACCACGCTTTCGTCCATGGTCGCTGCCGAGGCGCCTGGGTACACGGCGTAGATTTCCACCTGCGGCGGTGCCACGTTGGGGTACTGGGCCACCGGCAGTTGCGGGATGGCCAGCGCGCCGGCCAGCAGGATGAACAGTGCGACCACCCAGGCGAATACCGGGCGATCGATGAAGAATTGCGGCATGAATCAGGCCCTCACTGGCCGGTATGCTGTGCGATGGGTGGGGCAGCGGGTGTATTGTCAACCTGCACCTGGTCACCGGCCTTGACGTGCTGAAGGCCCTCGACCACCACCCGCTCCCCGGCCGCCAGGCCCTCGCTGACGATCCAGCGGTCACCCTGGGCGCTGCCCAGTACAACCTGGCGGTCGCTGACCCGGGCTTGCTGGTCTACCACAAGCACCTTGGGCACACCGGCGCTGTCGCGCAGGATGGCGCGTTGCGGCACGCTCAGGCCCTTGGGTTGCACCGCTTGCTCCAGGCGTACCCGCACGTAGCTGCCTGGCAGCAGGTCGAGGTCCGGGTTGGGGAACTCGCTGCGCAGGGTGATCTGGTTGGTACTGGGGTCGACGCTGATGTCGGAGAACAGCAGCTTGCCCGGCAGCGGGTAGGCGCTGCCGTCATCCTGGATCAGCGTGGCGCGTGCCTGGCCGTCGCCCACCTGCTGCAATTCGCCGGCGCGCAGGGCGCGGCGCAGGGCGTTGAGCTCGCGGGTAGACTGGGTGACATCGGCATGGATCGGGTCCAGTTGCTGGATGGTCGCCAGCGGGGTGGTTTCGTTTTGCCCGACCAGCGCGCCTTCGGTGACCTGGGCGCGGCCGATACGGCCGGAAATCGGCGCGGTCACGGTGGCATAGCCGAGGTTCAGCCGGGCGCGCTCCAGCGCCGCCCTGGCTTCGGCCACTTCGGCATCGGCCTGCAGGAAACTGGCCTTGGCGTTGTCGTACTCCTGGCGGCTGACGGCTTTATCGTCGACCAGCTCGCGGTAGCGCTGCTCTTGCAGGCGCGCCTGGTACCGGGTGGCCTCGGCCTTGGCCAGCGTGGCGCGGGCGCTGTCATGGTCGGCCTTGAACGGCGCCGGGTCGATCAGGAACAGTACATCACCCTGCTTGACGTCGCTGCCTTCGCGGTACACTCGTTTGAGCACCACGCCTGCGACCCGCGCACGCACTTCGGCGGTGCGTGGAGCGAGGATACGGCCGCTAAGTTCACTGCTGATGGCCAGTGGCTGCAGTTGCAGGGTTTCCACGCGCACTTGCGCAGTGGGGGCCTGTTCGTCTGGTTCGGCGCTGTCGCTGCAACCGGCCAGGGACAGGCTCAGGAATGCCATGAGCGCCAACGGGCGCAGGCACGGGGAGAGGGTAGTAGGCATGCGGATCTTCCGATGATGACCCTGTATATGCTAAGGCACACGCTGCCTGGGCGGCTGTTAATACCTGTAGGGCGAGTGTGAAAAAGTGTGAAGAATGATCCTGTCGAGTGGTTGGGTTCTATATTCTGCAT
>NZ_JBICII010000024.1:0-82935 GCF_043101865.1 Pseudomonas sp. zjy_15 | reverse complement strand
AACCGCTTTCGATCATTTGATCGTAGCCCTTACAGCACCTTCAGAATTGTCTAACTCATTGAATTTCAAGGAGTTTGTCGTTCCGTTGTCGCTGGAAGTGGGGCGCATTATAAGGGGATTCGAGAGGGCGTCAACCTTTAATTTCAATAAACCTTGATAGCGCAGAAAAGCAAAGCGGGGAGGCCTGTCGGCCTCCCCGCTTTTCATCTAAAGCACACCCGCAACACGCAGACGCTGTACCTCGCCGGCATCCAGCCCCAATACTTCCCCCAGCACCACTTCGGTATGCTCGCCCAGCAGTGGTGGCGCCCGGTGATACTCCACTGGCGTCTCCGACAACCGTATCGGGCTCGCAACCTGCGGCACATTACCCGCCAATGGATGCGGAATACTCACCGCCAACCCACGCGCCAATACCTGAGGGTCCTGGAACATCTGCGCCAGGTTATTGATAGGCCCACATGGCACTCCAGCAGCCTCCAGCTGGGCCACCCACTCAGCCGTGGTCTTGAATACCGTAGCCTGACGGATCAATGGTATCAGCTCGGCCCGGTTGGCCACCCGCAGCTTATTGGTAACGAAGCGCGGGTCTTCCGCCCATTGCGGCTGCCCAGCCACCTCGGCGAACTTACGGAACTGACTGTCATTACCCACAGTAAGAATGAAATCGCCATCTGCCGTCGGAAAGTCCTGGTAGGGGACTATATTGGGGTGTGCATTGCCCAGCCGACGAGGAGGGGTGCCCGTGGTCAGGTAGTTCATTGCCTGGTTCGCCAGACAGGCCACCTGCACATCGAGCAATGCCATGTCGACATGTTGGCCGATCCCTGTCTGATCCCGGTGGGCGAGAGCAGCCAGCATGGCGACCGTGGAATACAACCCGGTCAGAATATCGGTAAGCGCCACACCCACCTTGACCGGCCCCGCGCCTTCTTCACCCTCCGGACGACCGGTCAGGCTCATCAGCCCACCCAATCCCTGGATCATGAAGTCATAGCCAGCGCGCTTGGAATAGGGCCCGGTCTGACCGAAGCCGGTAATGGAGCAATAGATGAGCTGCGGGTTTACCGCCTTGAGGCTCTGGTAGTCCAGGCCATAGGCAGCCAGCCCACCCACCTTGAAGTTCTCTATGACGATATCGCACTTCGCCGCCAGCTCCCGCACCAACCGCTGCCCCTCTGGCTGGGTAAAGTCGATGGTCACCGAGCGCTTGTTGCGGTTGGCCGACAGGTAGTAAGCCGCCTCACTGGTGTCCTCACCTTCGACATCCTTTAGGAAAGGCGGCCCCCATGAGCGGGTATCGTCGCCACTGCCAGGGCGCTCGACCTTGATCACGTCGGCGCCAAGGTCAGCCAGAATCTGACCAGACCACGGGCCGGCCAACACGCGCGAAAGGTCTAGCACCCGCAGATGTGATAGCGCGCCCATGGCTTGCTCCTTATTAATAGAACGCCTGGATACCAGTCTGCGCACGCCCCAGGATAAGTGCATGCACGTCGTGGGTACCTTCATAGGTGTTGACCACCTCCAGGTTAACCAGATGACGGGCCACACCAAACTCGTCGGAGATGCCGTTGCCGCCCAGCATGTCACGCGCCATACGGGCGATATCCAGCGCCTTGCCGCAGGAATTGCGCTTCATGATGGAGGTGATCTCCACCGCAGCCGTCCCTTCATCCTTCATGCGCCCCAGACGCAGGCAGCCCTGCAGCGCCAGGGTGATTTCGGTCTGCATGTCGGCCAGCTTCTTCTGTATCAACTGGTTGGCGGCCAGCGGACGACCAAACTGCTGACGATCCAAGGTGTATTGGCGGGCGGTGTGCCAGCAGGCTTCAGCGGCACCCAGCGCCCCCCACGAAATACCATAGCGAGCCGAATTCAGACAGGTGAACGGGCCCTTGAGGCCACGCACGTCCGGGAAGATGTTCTCTTCCGGCACGAACACATTGTCCATGACGATTTCACCAGTGATCGAGGCGCGCAGGCCAACCTTGCCATGAATGGCCGGGGCACTGAGACCTTGCCAGCCTTTTTCCAGTACAAAGCCACGGATATCGCCTGCATCATCCTTGGCCCACACCACGAACACATCGGCGATGGGACTGTTGGTGATCCACATCTTGCTGCCGGTCAGCCGGTAGCCACCATCGACCTTCCTCGCCCGGGTAATCATCGAGCCAGGATCGGAGCCATGGTTAGGCTCGGTCAGACCGAAGCAACCAATCCACTCGCCACTGGCCAGTTTGGGGAGGTACTTCTGCTTTTGCGCTTCGGTGCCAAATTCGTTGATCGGCACCATCACCAGCGACGACTGCACGCTCATCATCGAGCGGTAACCCGAGTCGATACGTTCCACTTCGCGAGCAATAAGGCCGTAGCACACATAGTTCAGGCCGCTGCCACCGTATTGCTCGGGGATGGTTGCACCCAACAGGCCGACTTCACCCATCTCGCGGAAGATCGCGGGGTCGGTCTGCTCGTGGCGGAAGGCCTCGAGCACACGCGGCGCCAGCTTGTCCTGGGCGAACTGATAAGCGCTGTCACGCACCATGCGCTCTTCTTCAGTGAGCTGCTGATCCAGCAGCAGCGGGTCGATCCAGTTGAAGCTTGCTTTACCGGCCATGAGCAAATCCTCGAAATAGGGGGCAGTTTCTTGTGCCTTTGAGCCTAGGCCTGATCGGCGGCGGGGACAAACGAGGATTGCGCACCGATTAGTGATATTTTGTCACTCCGTAAATCGGCAAAACGCCTTATTGACAGCCTTACAAGTGAGGTTGACGTACATGCGCCGTAAGATCCCCAGTACCGCCGCCCTGATTTGCTTCGAGGCGGCAGCCCGTAACGAGAGCTTTACCAAGGCTGCCCAGGAACTCGCACTGACCCAGGGTGCCGTCTGTCGGCAGATCGGCGGTCTTGAAGCCTTCCTCAATGTAGAACTGTTCCGCCGTTCGCGCCGCGGCGTGACGCTGACTGAAGCCGGCCTGTCCTACAGTCGCCAGGTGGCGGCCCAACTGGATGCCGTGGAGCGCGATACCTTGTCGGTGATGCGCCAGCAAGGCGCCAATGTGATCGAACTGGCGGTAGTACCGACGTTTGGCACTCAATGGCTGCTACCACGGCTCAAGGACTTCCAGCAGCGCCATCCGGAGGTCACGGTCAACCTTACCAACCGCACCCGGCCCTTCCTGTTTGCCGACACTGCCTTCGATGCAGCCATCTATTTTGGTGATGCAGACTGGTCAGGCACCCAGTCGCACCAACTGATGGGCGAAAACCCGGTACCGGTTTGCAGCCCGACACTGCTGAACGGCCAAGGCGTGCTCGAAGCACGCCACATCGCGCAACTACCATTGCTGCAGCAGAGCACACGCCCGTATGCCTGGCGGCAATGGTTCGGCAGTGTGGGCATGCACGTTGAGCGCGACATGGCAGGCCCGCGCTATGAACTATTCTCGATGCTCGCCCAGGCGGCCATGCACGACATGGGCATTGCCCTGATACCACCGTTCCTGATCCAGCGGGAGTTGGAGGAGGGTAGGCTGGTGGTCGCTAACAGGCATGCCCTGAGTAGCGACAAGGCCTACTATCTGATGATTCCAGAGCGCAAGGTGGAGTCGGCCTCGCTACGAGCTTTTCGCGACTGGCTTGTGAGCCAGGCTCAGGCCTACATCAATAAGACAGGGACAAGCGCGACAAATTGACTCTGTAGTCAATTATTTTAAACACCTACAGATATATGTATATGTCGCATATACGCAAACTGTAACGCAAGCACAAAAATACCCTTTAACCCTGCTAAGTACGCGGCTTAGCGAGTTATTTTGCGACATCCAACTAGTCGTAAGCGAATTGGCCGATTTTTTTTTGATTTTTTCTCCTAATCTGCCAATGGCCCATGCTTGACGGGCTGCAGCCCTATCACTGCGACAAGCGGTCACAGGGTGACTTGTAGTTTTGACTTCGTTTCGCTCCAGAACCGGTTGAAGGCCTCTGGGTTCGTCTGCAAAATGCTTCGCCCCGCCCGGGATCCGGCGGGTTGGCGCTCCACAGCCGCCCCAGCGCACCATCCGAAGTGTGCTGGCTTCTACAAAGACAAAAGGTCACCGCAGGAGAAATAGTCGTGCACATTGGTGTTCCTCTCGAGACGCAGACCGGTGAGACAAGGGTCGCTGCGACCCCCGAAACCATCAAGAAACTGATTGGCCAGGGCCATCAGGTCACCGTTCAACGGGGGGCAGGGCTCAACGCCGCCATTCCGGACAGTGCCTATGAAGCCGTGGGTGCTTCCATTGGGAGCGCTGCCGATGCCTACGGCGCCCAATTGGTACTCAAAGTGGTCGCCCCCAACGACCAGGAACTGGCCCTGATCAACAGCGGCAGCCTTCTGGTGGGCATGCTCAACCCCTTCAACGGGGAACTGATCGGCAAGATGGCCGAACGCGGTATTACCGCCTTCGCCCTGGAAGCCGCGCCGCGAACATCGCGGGCGCAGAGCCTGGACGTGCTGTCGTCGCAAGCCAACATCGCCGGTTACAAGGCCGTGTTGCTGGCAGCCCATCACTACCCACGCTTCATGCCGATGCTGATGACCGCTGCCGGTACCGTCAAGGCGGCACGCGTGCTGGTCCTGGGTGCCGGCGTTGCCGGCTTGCAGGCCATCGCCACAGCCAAGCGCCTGGGTGCGGTGATCGAAGCATCCGACGTTCGCCCTGCTGTGAAAGAGCAGATCGAATCACTGGGCGCAAAATTCATCGACGTGCCATACGAGACCGACGAGGAGCGAGAGTGCGCCGAAGGCGTTGGCGGCTATGCCCGACCAATGCCGGCCAGTTGGATGCAGCGCCAGGCCCAGGCCGTGCACGAGCGCGCCAAGCAGTCCGATATCGTCATCACCACCGCGCTGATCCCTGGCCGCAAGGCGCCGACCCTGCTAAGCGCCGAAACCGTGGCGCAGATGAAGCCTGGCTCGGTAGTCATCGACCTGGCTGCCGCCCAAGGCGGCAACTGCCCGCTGACCGTCGCAGACCAGGTGGTGCAGGAGAATGGCGTGACCATCGTCGGCCCGACCAACCTGCCGGCCCAGGTGGGTGCCGATGCTTCGGCACTGTATGCACGCAACCTGCTGGACTTCATGAAGCTGCTGTTCGACAAGGACGGCGCGCTGATCATCAACCTCGAAGACGACATCGTCGCGGCCTGCCTGATGTGCCGTGATGGTCAAGTCGTCCGCAAAAACGGCTAAGGAGCACGACAATGGAAGACATGCTGATTTCCCACGGCATCTATAACCTGATCATTTTCGTGCTGGCCATCTATGTGGGCTACCACGTGGTGTGGAACGTCACCCCGGCGCTGCACACCCCATTGATGGCGGTCACCAATGCCATCTCGGCAATCGTGATCGTCGGCGCCATGCTGGCCGCAGCCCTGACCGTGACCCCGGCCGGCAAGTTGATGGGCACGCTGGCCGTAGCCCTTGCCGCAGTCAACGTGTTCGGTGGCTTCCTGGTCACCCGCCGCATGCTTGAGATGTTCAAGAAGAAAACCAAGAACGAGGCGAAGAAGTAAGCATGAGCATGAATCTGGTAACGCTCCTCTACCTCGTCGCCTCGGTGTGCTTCATCCAGGCGCTCAAGGGCCTGTCGCACCCGACCACCTCGCGGCGCGGCAATTTGTTCGGCATGATCGGCATGGGGCTCGCCATCCTCACTACGGTTGGCCTCATTTATAAGCTGGGGGCAGAACTTGCCACTGCCGGTATCGGCTATGTCATCGTCGGCCTGCTGGTCGGCGGCACCGCCGGCTCGATCATGGCCAAGCGCGTCGAGATGACCAAGATGCCCGAACTGGTCGCCTTCATGCACAGCATGATCGGCCTGGCCGCGGTATTCATCGCCATCGCCGCCGTACTGGAGCCGCAGTCGATGGGCATTGTGGCTGCCATCAGCGACCCGATCCCTACCGGTAACCGCCTGGAACTGTTCCTCGGCGCTGCCATCGGTGCCATTACCTTCTCCGGCTCGGTGATCGCCTTTGGCAAGCTGTCGGGCAAGTACAAGTTCCGCCTGTTCCAGGGCGCACCGGTACAGTTCGCTGGCCAGCACAAACTGAACCTGATCCTCGGCCTGACAACCATCGCCCTAGGCTTGCTGTTCACTTTCACTGGCCACTACAGTGCCTTCACTCTGATGCTGGTCCTGGCCTTCATCATGGGTGTGCTGATCATTATTCCGATCGGCGGCGCCGACATGCCAGTGGTGGTGTCGATGCTCAACAGCTACTCGGGCTGGGCAGCGGCCGGCATCGGCTTCTCGCTGAACAACTCGATGCTGATCATCGCCGGCTCCCTGGTAGGTTCGTCCGGTGCCATCCTCTCGTACATCATGTGCAAGGCGATGAACCGTTCGTTCTTCAACGTCATCCTCGGCGGCTTCGGTGGCGATACCGACGCTGGCGCGGCGCAGGGTTCGCAAGAACAGCGGCCGGTGAAGTCCGGCTCGGCTGACGACGCCACCTTCCTGCTCAGCAATGCTGACAGCGTGATCATCGTCCCGGGCTACGGCCTGGCGGTGGCCCGTGCCCAGCACGCGCTGAAAGAGCTGACCGAGAAGCTGACCCACAACGGGGTGACCGTGAAGTATGCGATTCACCCGGTGGCGGGCCGTATGCCCGGGCACATGAACGTACTGCTGGCCGAGGCTGAAGTGCCGTACGATCAGGTATTCGAGATGGAAGACATCAACGCCGAGTTCGGCCAGGCCGACGTGGTGCTGGTGCTGGGCGCCAACGACGTGGTCAACCCGGCGGCGAAGAACGATCCCAAGTCGCCAATCGCCGGCATGCCGATCCTCGAAGCGTTCAAGGCCAAGACCATCATCGTCAACAAACGCTCCATGGCCAGTGGCTATGCCGGCCTGGACAACGAACTGTTCTATCTGGACAAGACCATGATGGTGTTCGGTGACGCCAAGAAGGTCATCGAGGACATGGTCAAGGCGGTGGAGTGACAACAGTCGCTACAAACCCGCTGATATAAAGGAAGCCCCGGTCAGAATCTGCCGGGGCTTTTCTTTTATTGATCCGGATCAACGGCTCAAATACAAGGCTTCTCATACGACCATGGTCGCGGGACGGCAATGGGCGAAATCTCTAGACTGCGCTGCAGTAGTTTCAGTAGCCCGAGATAACAATCCATGTACCGTGATCGTATCCGCTTGTCCTCCCTGCACAGCAAGGTAATGAGTGCGGCTGATGCCGCTGGTCTGATCGAGGACGGCATGACTGTCGGCATGAGCGGCTTCACCCGCGCCGGCGAAGCCAAGGCCGTACCGCACGCACTGGCCGAACGTGCCAAGCAATCGCCACTGAAAATCAGCCTGATGACCGGCGCCAGCCTGGGCAATGACCTGGACAAACAACTGACCGAGGCCGGTGTACTGGCCCGCCGCATGCCGTTCCAGGTCGACAGCACCCTGCGCAAAGCCATCAATGACGGCCAGGTGATGTTCATCGACCAGCACCTGTCGGAAACCGTCGAGCAACTGCGCAACCAGCAGCTGAAGCTGCCGGACATCGCGGTCATCGAAGCCGTGGCCATTACCGAGCAAGGCCACATCGTGCCAACCACTTCGGTGGGCAACTCGGCCAGCTTCGCGATCTTCGCCAAGCAAGTGATTGTGGAGATCAACCTCTCGCACAACACCAACCTCGAAGGCCTGCACGACATCTATATCCCAACCTACCGCCCGACCCGCACGCCAATCCCGCTGGTCAAGGTCGACGACCGCATCGGCAGCACCGCGATCCCGATCGACCCGGCCAAGATCGTCGGTATCGTCATCAGCGATCAGCCGGACTCGCCGTCCACTGTGCTGCCGCCAGATGACGAAACCCAGGGCATCGCCGACCACCTGATCAACTTCCTCAAGAAGGAAGTGGACGCAGGCCGCATGACCAACAAGCTTGGCCCGCTGCAGGCCGGCATTGGCAGCATTGCCAACGCGGTGATGTGCGGCCTGATCGCGTCACCGTTCGAAGACCTGACCATGTACTCCGAAGTACTGCAGGACTCCACCTTCGACCTGATCGACGCCGGCAAGCTGAGCTTCGCCTCGGGCAGCTCGATCACCCTGTCGACGCGCCGCAATGCCGATGTATTCGGTAACCTGGAGCGCTACAAGGACAAGCTGGTACTACGCCCGCAAGAGATCTCCAACCACCCGGAAGTGGTACGTCGCCTGGGCATCATCGGTATCAACACCGCACTGGAGTTCGATATCTACGGCAACGTCAACTCCACCCACGTCTGCGGCACCAGGATGATGAACGGCATCGGTGGCTCCGGCGACTTCGCCCGTAATGCTCACCTGGCGGTCTTCGTCACCAAGTCGATTGCCAAAGGTGGCGCGATTTCCAGCGTGGTACCAATGGTCAGCCATGTCGACCACACCGAGCACGACGTGGACATACTGGTCACCGAGCAGGGGCTGGCGGACCTGCGTGGCCTGGCGCCGCGCGAGCGGGCGCGGGCGATCATCGACAACTGCGTGCACCCAGACTACCGCGCTGCACTGAACGATTACTTCGACCGCGCCTGCCAGCGTGGCGGCCATACCCCGCACATCCTGCGTGAAGCCCTGAGCTGGCACGAAAACCTGGAAGAAACCGGGCGCATGCTGGCTAGCTGATCCAGTCGTAGCAAGAACAGCGGCTTTCCCCCCGCTGTTCCGCTAACGCGACCTGTAGGAGCGGCCGCGTGTCGCGATGGGCTGCACAGCAGCCCCCTGCAATCTCCGCTGTATTTCTGACATTCTCGGTTCCACTTCCGACCTTGTCACAACACGCGACCGGGTCAGCAAATCTGTGCCACGCAGTTAACGTTTAAAACTGTTCTACTGTACTGGTATTTTCACCATTCCCCGCCTTTCTAAAACCTCAACCGCAGTAAAACGCACCATATGTGTGCAGACCGGTACAGTTGCGCCTATTTCGAGTGCAACAGTAGGGTTACACAGTTAACTGAGCCATCGTCTTTCACCTGAACTGTATCTACTGTTATGGACGACAGAGGAGGATCATTGGCATCAGTTAAATCACTACCTAATCCCGCCATAAGCGGAAGGATGAAGCATCATGGAACGTACCCTCAGTTCCGGTCTGGTTTTTGAAAGCAACGCCCAGCAATCCAACGCCTCGATGCCACTGCGCGCATTGTCGACCCTGCTGCTGTGGCAGCGTCGTATGACCAGCCGTCGTCAACTGGCTCGCCTGGACTCCCGCCTGCTTGCAGATGCCGGTATCAGCGAGTCGCAGCGTTACGAAGAGCTGAGCAAGCCTTTCTGGCGCTAAGCTCCCGGCTTGCCGGCTTCGCCGGCACCGTGAATTCCTCAAACCCGTTGCAGGTGACTGCAGCGGGTTTTTTATTGCCCGACAGACGCGCAGTAGCGTGCTTCAGATTGCGACAGGTACAGTTTTACAGAAACTTAAATAAGCCATAACAGTTACCTGGCATTGCGGTCGTTGTCATCTCTAGGCAGCACTGCGTGGTACGCTTGGCCTAACCGTCTGCTAGAACCAGTTGATGAAAACGTACCGTGACGCGCCCTGCAAGCGTCCGATACAGCAGAACCAACCTGACCTACCCAGGAGTCCACAATCATGAACCGTAAACACCTGCTTGGCGCCGTCCTGCTGCTAGGCTTGGCCGGCACTGCCAACGCCACCAGTTTCGTTGTCACCACCGACGCGGTAGTGGGCGCCGTTGCTGCCTCCACCGACGCCACTTCCGACGTGAGCTCTTCGTTCCGCGACGACAAGATTGTCCAGGCAGCCCGCGATGACGCTGCCAGCTTCGTCGGCACTCAGGGCGCTATCCGCGGCGCCCGACTGGAAAGCGCCTTTGTACACATCCGTTCGAACATGCCGGCCCTGCAAGCCAGCGATGCACAACTGGCCCAGGCCATCCTGGCCCTCTGATACGCGCCATGCACAACAGGTGCGTTGGCTTCGGCCCTCGCACCTGAGGTAGGCTTCGCCGTTCATTTTTCCAGCCTTCAAGAAAGCTCATGCGTTATCTGTTGCCGTTGCTGTTCGCCACCGCAGGCATGGCCAGCGCCCATGCCATGGATACCACCACACAAAGCCTGGTCATCACCGGCTATGTCACCAGCCAGGTCACAACCGCACCGTTCGATCGCAAACTGGTCACCCAGGCCCGCGACGATGCCGCCGCATTCGTTGCCAGCGACGGGCAGATCCGTGGTGCACGCCTGGAAGCCGCCTTGGAATCATTACGCCACAATTGCGCACGACACGCCGTCGGCGATCTGGAACTGGCGCAGGCAATTCTCGTCCAATAGCTACACCTGACTCCCTGTATTTTTCGGAGATGCTCCATGCGCAAACCGCTGATTGCCGCTTCCCTCGGCATGCTGCTGCTGGCCGACCTGGCCCAGGCACAGACCCTGGTGGCCACCAGCAACATCATCGTGCGTGCCTTTGGCCGTTCGATCGACTTCACCTCGGACACCACCACATCGATCCGCGACTCCAAAGTGGTGCGCGAAGCCCACGACGACGCTGCAAGCTTCGTCGCCAGCAACGGTGACATCCGCGGCGTCCAACTCGAGGCCGCCTTCAATACCCTGCGCGAGCGCGTACCGGAAGCGCGCAGCGCCAGCGACCAGGTACTGGCTGAAGCCATACTCGCACTGTGAAGCGCGTGCGTGCCTGGCTGCTCGGCTGCGCCCTGACGCTGCTCGGCACGCCCGCCTTGGCCGACCTGCAGCTTGAGCTGCAGGCCTCCGGCCTCGACCCGCAACAAGCACAAGCCTCCCAAGCCCTGCTCGACGAGGCAATGGGCAAGCTGCCACCGCGTTTCAAGCAGCAGCTGGACCGCCGCGTGCGGGTCAGCTGGAGCGACAGCATGCCGCCCGACACTTACGGGCAGGCATCACTGATATCCACCCTCGAGCTCAACCGCCGCTTGCTGCCCAGCCTCACCGATGGCAGCGCCGCCAGCGAGCGCACCAATCGCCCACATGGCACGGTGCGTGAAGAGCTGCTGGCCACCGTGCTGCACGAGCTCACCCATCTCTACGACCGTGCCCGCCTGTGGCCCAGCGCCGAAAAATCAGTAATTGCACGCTGCAAGCGCCAGCAAGGTACGCTAGGCAAGGTTGGCCTGCCGGAAGAATGCCGCGGCCAGGCCGACCGCCGCTTCACCCTGAGCGACGACCCACGCCTGCTCGACCTGGCCGGGTGGCAGCAGTACGTGGGCCGACGTGGCGAGCGCGAACAGCACAATGGCCAATTCGTGCGCAGCCCCGACAGCTATGAGTTGAGCAGCCCCAAGGAATACATCGCGGTCAACATGGAGTATTTCCTCCTCGACCCGAGCTACAGCTGCCGTCGCCCGGCGCTGTACCAATACCTTCACGAACACTTCGGCTGGGCACCGCAACAGAGCACCTGTGCCAAAGGCTTACCCTTCATCAATGCCGGCAGCGACTTCGCCCGCCAGCCGCTAGGTGAAATCGACCCGGAGCGGGTCTACGAAGTGGACTACCTGCTGGCTGAAGCCAATCAGAACCTGGCCAGCCGTTGGGGGCACAGCATGCTGCGCCTGGTGATCTGCAAGCCGGGCCGCCCACGCGGACCAGATTGCCGCCTGGACCTCGACCAAAGCCTGGTGCTGTCGTACCGCGCCTTCGTCAACGACGTGCAACTGTCCAGCTGGGACGGCCTGGTCGGCAACTACCCGTCGCGGCTATTCGTGCTGCCGCTGGGCCAGGTGATCGACGAATACACCAAGACCGAGCTGCGCAGCCTGGCCTCGGTGCCCTTGAAGCTCAACCGCGACGAAATCGAGAACCTGGTGCGCCAGGCCGCCGAGATGCACTGGAGCTATGACGGCAACTACTGGTTCCTGTCCAACAACTGTGCAGTGGAGTCATTGAAGCTGCTGCGCAGCGGCACCGCCAATCCGCGCCTCAACGACCTGGACAGCATCATGCCCAACGGTTTGCTGGCCGTGCTCAAGGGCAGGGGGCTGGCAGACACCAGCGTGCTTGATAACCCACGCGAAGCGCTACGCCTGGGCTACCGCTTCGATTCTTATCGCGACCGCTACCAGGCGATGTTCGAGGTGCTGAGAAAGCAGTTGCCAATCAAGCAAGCGCTGGTCGAGGACTGGCTGGCCCTCGATGCCGAGCAGCGCCGTAGCTGGTTCACCAAGGCTGACCTGCGCACCAGCGCGGCGCTGCTTCTGCTTGAGCAGGCCAGCTTGCGCCGGCAGCTTCTGCTGGCCCAGGACGAGGTCAAGCAGCGCTACCTGAATGCCGCAGCATTGAAAGATGGCAGCATCAACAAAGCCGATGCCACGCTCAAGCAAATGCTTGCCAACAGCGGTTTTCTAAGCCGCCCGGCAGAGTTGCTCGACTCCAAAGGCTACGGGCTGCCGCAGCCAGAAGAGCGCAAGCACCTCGAGCAGGTGAGCAGAGAGCGGCAGGCACAGCTGTTGCGCTTGAGCACCAGCCTGGACAAGGAGGTGAGGGCGCTGCTGGAGCCGTCGCGAGCCAAGGAAATTGCAGCGGTCGAGGCCAACGTGAAGCAGATCGGCGAGCACTTGCGGGCGTTGCACAAGGCTGCTGGCGGTCTGCAGTTGTGATGCATGCAGGGGCTGGCCCTTTCGCGGGCAAGCCCGTTCCTACAGGCTCTCCTCGTCTTCCGAGGGCAAATCCTCATCCAGATGCAACCAGGGCAACCGGCTGCCCACCCAGATATGCCGGTTGGCTCGCACCCATTCAGGGTGATCCAGCGTCGCCACCGTCACATCGATCGTCTGCGGGCTATGCGTGGTCACCAGCGCCACATGCGCCCCACACTGCCCACAGAAGTAGCGGCTGCAACTGGCTGGCGCCACATAGCAGTTCGGCTCGCCCGTTAACCACTGGAACCCGGAACGGGGCAGGGTAAGCCAGGTGACCACCAGTCCACCGCTGACCCGCCTGCAGATCGAACAATGACAGTGGGCAATGTCCGTCAGGTTGCCCTCCAGCCGATAGCGCACGGCACCACAATGGCAGCCACCTTCGGTTACATCCTGCATCACCTACCTCTCGTCACCTTTGCTTCAGCGAAAGCTGGCTGAAAGCTTGCCCTTTTAGGATAGCGCCCACTACCGGCACAAGACCGGTCAGCCAGGGCACCCGGTCAATACCGCGCCCGGCCCAATCAACAACAACAATGGTGATTCTGATGTATTCCTGTGCCCGCCTTTTCGTAGTCCCCCTCCGCATACTCCCCGCACAGCGCGCTACGCGCTGATACGCCCGAATCGACTGTCCTTTCGCCGCGCCACGCCTGGAGTATTGCCATGCTGACCTTCCTCGGCTTTGCCATGGTCATCACGTTCATGTACCTGATCATGAGCAAGCGCCTGTCGGCCTTGATCGCGCTGATTCTGGTACCGATCCTGTTCGCCCTGTTCGGTGGTTTTTCCGCCAAGATCGGCCCCATGATGCTAGAGGGCATCAGCAAGCTCGCACCTACCGGCGTGATGCTGATGTTCGCCATCCTCTATTTCGCCCTGATGATCGATTCCGGCCTGTTCGACCCGGCCGTGCGCAAGATCCTCAAGCTGGTCAAGGGCGACCCGCTGAAAGTCTCGGTCGGCACCGCTGTACTGGCCCTGGTGGTCTCGCTGGACGGTGACGGCGCCACCACCTACATGATCTGCTGCGCCGCCATGCTGCCGATGTACAGCCGCCTGGGCATGAGCCCGCGGATCATGGCCGGCCTGATCATCCTAGCCGGCGGTGTGATGAACATGACCCCGTGGGGGGGCCCGACCGCGCGTGCTGCCAGCGCCCTGCACGTAGACCCGTCAGACATCTTCGTGCCGATGATCCCGGCCATGCTGTTCGGTGTGCTGGCGATCCTGGCCATTGCCTACATGTATGGCAAGCGCGAACGTGCCCGCCTGGGCGAACTGCATCTGCCTACCGACGACATCGACCACAGCGAAATCACCGTCTCGCAGTACCCGGACGCACGTCGGCCGAAGCTGCTGTACTTCAACGGTGCCCTGACCGCCGCCCTGATGGCCGCGCTGATCGCCGGTGTACTGCCGCTGCCAGTGCTGTTCATGATTGCCTTCAGCATCGCCATGATCGTCAACTACCCCTGCCTGCAACAGCAGAAGGACCGCATCGCCGCCCACGCCGGCAGCGTGCTGGCCGTGACCGGGCTGATCTTCGCCGCCGGCATCTTCACCGGTATCCTGTCCGGCACCGGCATGGTCGACGCCATGTCCAAGAGCCTGCTGGCGGTCATCCCTGAAGCGCTAGGCCCATACCTGGCTGTAATCACCGCGATCGTGAGCATGCCGTTCACCTTCTTCATGTCCAACGACGCGTTCTACTACGGCGTGCTGCCGGTGCTGGCCGAAGCCGCCAGCCACTACGGCATCACCCCCGTGGAAATGGCCCGTGCGTCGATCGTCGGGCAGCCGGTACACCTGCTCAGCCCGCTGGTACCCTCCACCTACCTGCTGGTGGCCCTGGCCGGTATCGAATTCGGCGATCATCAGCGCTTCACGCTCAAGTGGGCAGTGCTGGTATGCCTGTGCATAATGCTCGGCGCACTGCTGATGGGGATTTTCCCGCTGTTCAGTAGTCTTTAATACATCCGTATCACGTACGCGACGCGCCCTGACCGGGGCGCGTTGCCATTACCGCTCGAAGGAAAATACATGGAATGGCTGACCAGCCCGGAAATCTGGGTTGCCTTTTTCACCCTTACCGCGCTTGAGATCGTCCTCGGTATCGACAACATCATCATGATCTCGATTCTGGTCAGCCGCATGCCCAAGCACATGCAGCCACGCACCCGGATCTTCGGCCTGGCCCTGGCCATGGTCACCCGTATCCTGCTGCTGCTGTCGATTACCTGGGTCATGCGCCTTACCGCCGACCTGTTCGTGGTATTCGGCCAAGGCATCTCGGGCCGTGACCTGATTTTGTTCTTCGGTGGCCTGTTCCTGCTGTGGAAGAGCTCGCAGGAGATCTACCACGGCCTGGAAGGCGAGGACGAGAACGCAGAGGAGCCCAAAGGCGCAGGTGGCAAGTTCTTCTACACCATCATCCAGATCGCCATCATCGACATCGTGTTCTCGCTGGACTCGGTGATCACCGCAGTGGGCATGGTGTCCCACGTGCCGGTGATGATCGCCGCCATCGTCGTGGCCGTGCTGGTGATGATGCTGTGCGCCGGCGCCATCAGCAATTTCATCGACAAGCACCCGTCGTTGAAGATGCTCGCGCTGTCGTTCCTGATCGTGGTCGGTACCGTACTGATCGCCGAAGCGTTCGATGTGCATGTGCCGAAGGGCTATGTCTACTTCGCCATGGCCTTCTCGCTGGGGGTGGAAGCCATCAATATACGCATGCGCACCGCCATGGCCCGCAAGGAAGGCAAAGATCATGAACCGGTGAAACTGCGCAAGGACATTCCGGGTCAATAAGGCCAAGGAAGCGCAGTACAGCAAGGGCCCTTCGCGGGGCCCTTTTTCATGCCCGTTTTTTTTCTGTGCGTGATCACTGTGGGGGCTTGCTCGCGAAGCGACCCGCACAGGCAATCATTCATTTCAGATCTGTTTCAAATAAATGACTGCCATGCGAAGCTGGCGACAGCTGGGCAAAACAACTAAAGCTTTGAGTGAGCACTGAAAATTCTTCAAACGCTCACGTTTCATTTCTTGGCCCGATGGGCCTTTGCAACAGGGGGCCTTCGCCATGCTGACCCTGCTCAACCTGCTCTCGGCCGTGACGCTTCTGGTCTGGGGTACCCACATTGTGCGTACCGGCATCCTCCGGGTATTCGGCTCAAACTTGCGGCGCATCATCAGCCAGAACATGGACAAGCGCCCGCTGGCATTCATCGCCGGAATTCTGGTCACGGCCATGGTTCAAAGCAGCAACGCCACGGCCATGTTGGTCACCTCGTTCGTCGGCCAGGGTCTGATGGCCATGACCCCGGCCTTGGCGATCATGCTGGGTGCCGACGTGGGTACCGCACTGATGGCCCGGGTACTGACCTTCGACCTGTCCTGGCTGTCGCCGCTGCTGATCTTCCTTGGCGTGATCTTCTTCCTTTCGCGCAAGCAGACACGGGCCGGCCAACTGGGTCGGGTGGGCATCGGGCTTGGCCTGATCATCCTGGCACTTGAACTTATCGTGCAGGCAGCTGCGCCAATCACCCATGCCCAGGGCGTGAAAGTGCTGTTTGCCTCACTGACCGGCGACATCATGCTCGACGCTCTGGTCGGGGCAATGTTCGCCATGATTTCCTATTCCAGCCTGGCTGCGGTTCTGCTCACCGCAACCCTGGCCGGCGCCGAACTGATCAGCTTGCCGGTAGCCATTGGGCTGGTGGTCGGCGCCAACATCGGCAGCGGGCTGCTGGCTTTCATCAGTACCAGCATGCAGAACGGCGCCGGGCGTCGGGTGGCCTTGGGCAGCTTGCTGTACAAGCTGATCGGCCTGGTGCTGATCATCCCTGTGCTGCACCCGCTGGTGGAATGGATGGACTCGCTGAGTTTCAGCCCTCAGGAACTGGTCATCGGTTTTCACCTGCTCTACAACACGCTGCGCTGTCTGATCATGCTGCCCACCGTCAAACCGATGGGGCGACTGTGCAACGTCCTGCTGCCTGAACGGGAAACCGGCAATGGCCAGATGCGTCCGCGCCACCTCGACGTCTCGGCCTTGGAAACGCCCAGCCTGGCCCTGGCCAACGCCGCCCGCGAGACTTTGCGCCTGGGGGACATCGTCGACAGCCTGCTCGAAGCCATGCTTGGAGCCCTGCGTGGTACCCAGACCGCCTTGCCACAGCAAGTTCGCGCCTTGGGCGAAGACGCCGAAGCCCTGTACAGCGCAATCAAGCTGTACCTGGCGCAGATGTCACGGGAAGACCTCAGCGAGCAGGACAACCGCCGCTGGGCCGAAATCATAGAGCTGGCAATTAACCTCAAACTCGCCTGTGACCTGATCGAACGCATGCTGCGCAAGGTCCAGCAGCAGAAAACCAGCCAGCGCCGGGAATTCTCCCGGGTAGGCCTGGAAGAGCTGTCCGGCCTTCAGGAGCAATTGCTGGCCAACCTGCGCCTGGGCCTGTCAGTGTTCCTCAGTGCAGACCCGGAAAGCGCCCGCTTGCTGCTGCGGGAAAAGCGCCGGTTCCGTGCCCAGGAACGGCGCCTCGCCCACGCCCATGTCAGCCGCCTGCAGCGCAAGGTCGTGCAAAGTATCGAAACCAGTTCGCTACACTTGGAGCTGATCGCCGACATGAAGCGGTTGAACTCTTTGTTCTGTAGCAGTGCCTATGTGGTACTGGGCGGCTCGGACACCGGAGGGCTGATGCTCGACAGTGTGCCCGATGAAGCCCGCCAGCCGTGATTTCTCCTAGCTGAGGACCCTCGCTCGCCCATGCGTTGCCTGATGTTCGTTTGCCTGCTGATCTGCAGCCTGCCCTCGTTCGCCCTCGACCGCTCGCGGGTTGAAGGCTACCTGTTGCCTAATGGTCTGCAGGTCATCCTGAAAAACGGTTACGAACGTGACCATGTGGCGATTCGTCTGGTGGTCGGCGTGGGCCTGGATGATTTCGACTGCGAGCAGAAAGAGCTGCCACACCTGCTTGAGCACCTGTTGTTCAGTGGTATCGACGAAACAGGCGAAGGCGGGCTGGAAGAGCGCTTGCAAGCGCTTGGCGGCGAGTGGAACGCCTATACCAGCAGTGCCGACACCACCTTTGTCATCGAGGCCCCGGCGCGCAACCAGCGTAAGGTCCTCGACCTGCTGTTGGCAGTCATCCGCGATACCCGCATCGACGCCAAGACCTTGGCCACCGCCAAGCGCATCATAGAGCGCGAAGATGGCGGCCACTATGGCCACCTGCAGCGCTGGCTCGATCGCCAGGATATCGGCCACCCCGCCAGCGACCAGTTGGCCACCGAGCTGGGCCTGAAATGCCCGGAGCGCTCCAACCTCGACGACATGACCTTGGCGCAAGTACAGGCTTTGCGTGACCGCTGGTACGCGGCCAACAACATGACCCTGATCATGGTCGGTGGCCTCGACCGCCTGCTTCCGGCCTATCTGGAGCGGTCGTTTGGCGAACTGCCCGCCACTGAACCAGAAGAGCGTCGCAACCTTGAAAGCATCACCCGACAGGCCGAGCAGCGTCGCAACCTGACCCGCGGCTGGCTGGGCGATGGCGTCAAACTGCACTGGCTGTTCATCGAGCCGGTGCTGGACAACGACCACCAAGCCACACTCGACCTGCTGTCGCGCTACCTGGACTGGGCGCTGTACGACCAGCTGCGCCTGCGCAACGAGCTATCCTACGGCCCCTCCGTGCAGCGTGAGAGCTTTGGCGACACCGGCCTGCTCAGCCTCAATGCGGACCTTGAGCGCGATGACATCGACAAGGCCATCAAGGTGATGCAGGGCATGTTCGACCACCTGCGCAAGGAAGGGCTGGACCCGGACACCTTCGCCCGCATCAAGGAAGCCAGCATCGGCAAGGAAAGCTGGAGCACCCAAGGCAACAGTGCCTTGGCCGACTACTACTGGGGGGCGCTGAACGACTATACCGAAGGGCGCTTTGCCAACCCGGTGCGCAAGCTGCGCCAGGTCAGCCTGGAACAGGCCAACGAGGCGCTGAAGGCTCTGCTCAAGGAAGATGGCTATGTGCGCATCGAAAAGCCGTTGCTAGGCTATGACGAGCTTTACGGACTGATGGCCTTGCTTGTAGGGCTGGTCCTGGCGGCGGGGCTGTTGCGCTGGCGGCGGCAAGGGCCTGAACGGCCCAGTGGTGCTACACGGCGGCAGTGAATCGGCGGTATCCTTTTGCCAGTACTTGCCCTTTCGCGGGGTTGCCCGCGCAGAAGCTGGCACAGCCACCTCACTTTTCTGTTGTAGCCCCCAATGCCCCAAATCCCCCATATCGTCCAGCGCATCATCGAACTACTCAAGCGCTACCCCGGCATCATCGCGCTCGGCGGTTTCCTCTCTGGTATCGGCAGCTTCATCCTGGTCGACCGCCAAGCCGGCCTGGCCAGCTGGGTCGCTGTGCTCATGCTGGTCAGCTGGGTCTGGCTGATGCTGGAGAACACCCTCACCGGGCTGTTCGCGCGCACTTTCAACCGCGAGATCCCTCAGCCGCTGTTGCGCTACGCAACGCAGATGATCCACCAGGAAACGCTGTTCTTCGTGCTGCCGTTCTTTTTCATCACAACCACCTGGAACAGCGGTCAGCTGGTCTTCACCGGCTTGCTCGGCGCAGCCGGCCTGGTTTCGATCATCGACCCGCTGTACTACAAGTGGCTGGCACCGCGGCGCTGGCTGTTCCTGGCGCTGCATACCCTGACGTTGTTCGCTGCTCTGCTGACCGCGCTCCCGATCATCCTGCACCTGACCACCGCACAAAGCTTCAAGCTGGCCCTGATCGCGGCCATGGTCCTGTCGTTCCCCAGCCTGGCCAGCAGCTTCCCGATCAACAATTGGCGCCGCGCGGTGGCACTGGTGCTGGTTACCCTGTCGGTCGGTGCCGGGGGCTGGCTGCTGCGCTCTTGGGTACCGCCGGCAACCCTGTGGATGACCGAGGTGGCGGTGAGTACCGAAGTGCTGAACCGCCAACCCGGCGACTCACTGGACGAAATTGCTGCCAGCCGCATCCGCAGCAGTGGCCTGTATGCCTATACCGCCATCAACGCACCACGCGGCCTGAACGAACGGATCTACCATGTGTGGCAAAAGGACGGCAAGGAGGTCGACCGCATTGCCCTGGACATCCACGGCGGGCGCAAGGAAGGCTATCGGGCCTGGACCCACAAGCAGAACTTCCCACCCAACCCGGTAGGCAAGTGGCAGGTGAGGGTGCTGACCGAGGATGGGCAAGTGATCGGCGTGCTGCGCTTCAAGGTGGTCAATGATGCACCAGCGGGTAATTGACACCCTGCCTAGCGCCGGAGCAGCCTTGTGCTGCGAAAGGGTCGGTACAGCACGCCACTTCCGTGGGCGCTCACGACCGCTTCGCAACTCGAGGCTGCTCCAGGTCACTGTTGCCAAGCGTGCACACAGCACATAATCACCAAACAGCCCCTGCCCCCTGCGCTATGATCAGCCCCTAAGCCTTAGCGCCGAGTCAATTGCATGGAGCCTATGACCACCCCCAGCGCCACCCTGGACACCAGCAGCCAACCGGCCTGCCTGCGTATTACCGGTGACTGGACCTTGGCACACTACGCCAACCTCAAGCGCGAGAGCGAGCGCCTGCGCACGCAGTGCGCTGCCGACACCGTCGCCGACCTCAGCCAGCTGGGCCGCCTGGACACCGCCGGCGCTTCGCTGCTGGCCGAACTGCTAGGCTCCGAGCGCCTGTCGCGCTGCACCCACGAACTGCCTGAGGCCAGCCGGGCGCTGCTGAAGAATGTCTACTGCTCGGTCCAGGATTACTGCATCCCGGTCAAGGAGGCCGAGCGCAATGTGCTGTTGCAGCTGCTGGAGCGTATCGGCCGCGCCGTCGGCACGCTCTGGCAGGACAGCATGCAACTGCTTGGTTTCGTCGGTGTGATTCTCGAAACCTTGCTGCGCCGCGCTTTCCAGCCACATCGCTGGCGCTTCACTCCTGTAGTGGCACACATTGAACAGACTGGGCTGGATGCCGCGCCCATCGTTGCGTTGCTGACATTCCTGGTGGGCGCCGTAGTCGCTTTCCTTGGCGCCACGGTGCTGGCCGACTTCGGCGCGACCATTTTTACCGTCGACCTGGTTGCGTTCTCGTTCCTGCGCGAGTTCGCCGTGCTGCTGACAGCCATTCTCATGGCCGGCCGCACTGCCAGCGCGTTCACCGCGCAAATCGGCTCGATGAAGGCCAACGAAGAAATTGACGCCAT
The DNA here is from genome assembly GCF_043101865.1 of Pseudomonas sp. zjy_15. NCBI lineage: Bacteria > Pseudomonadati > Pseudomonadota > Gammaproteobacteria > Pseudomonadales > Pseudomonadaceae > Pseudomonas > Pseudomonas sp. zjy_15. Next base: position 61,982 of record NZ_JBICII010000024.1, on the reverse strand, counting down.
CCGCACGCTGGGCCTCAACCCCATGGAGCTGCTGGTGGTGCCGCGGGTACTGGCCCTGCTGATTTCGCTACCGTTGCTCACCTTTGTCGCGATGATCTGCGGCATCGTTGGGGGTGCGGTGGTATGCGCCCTGACACTGGATATTTCACCGGCCATGTTCCTGTCGCTGCTGCAAAGCGACATTGGCGTGCAGCACTTCCTGGTAGGCCTGGCCAAGGCACCGTTCTTCGCCTTCCTGATCGCCGCCATCGGCTGCCTGGAAGGCTTCAAGGTCAGCGGCAGCGCCGAGTCGGTGGGGGCACACACGACCTCGGCAGTGGTGCAGTCGATTTTTGTGGTCATCGTGCTGGATGCGGTGGCAGCACTGTTCTTCATGGAGATGGGCTGGTGAGTGGCCAGGATTGCGTAATCGAAGCCCGCGGCATCTGCAACCGCTTCGGCCGCCAGGTGGTACATGAAAACCTTGACCTTGACCTGTACCGTGGCGAAATCCTCGCCGTGGTAGGGGGCTCAGGCAGCGGCAAGTCGGTGCTTCTGCGCAGCATCATTGGCCTGCGCCGCCCCAATCAAGGGCAGATCAAGGTGCTCGGCCAGGACCTGGCCGGCTTGCGCGAAGAACAGCGTTCACTGGTCGAACGGCGCTTTGGCGTGTTGTTCCAGAAGGGCGCGCTGTTCTCTTCGCTGACGGTGACCGAGAACGTGGCCTTGCCGCTGATCGAGCACGCCGGGCTGTCTCGTAGTGATGCCGAGCACCTGGCCGGGGTGAAACTGGCCCTTGCCGGGTTGCCGATCTCGGCTGCCGACAAGTACCCGGCCTCGCTGTCGGGGGGCATGATCAAGCGCGCAGCGCTGGCCCGTGCCTTGGCCCTGGATCCGGACATCCTGTTCCTCGACGAACCCACAGCTGGCCTGGACCCGATCGGTGCGGCAGCATTTGACCAGTTGATCCTTACCCTGCGCGATGCGCTGGGCCTATCGGTGTTCCTGATCACCCACGACCTCGACACCCTGTACACCATCACCGACCGCATCGCGGTGCTGTCGCAAAAGAAGGTCCTGGTGGCCGGCCCGCTGGCCGAGGTCGAGAAGACCAACGACACCTGGATCCAAGAATACTTTCACGGCCCACGCGGGCGCGCAGCCGAACAGGCTGCCACCCGTGCCGGGCAGGAGCGCTGAGCAATGGAAACCCGAGCCCATCACGTCCTCATCGGCCTGATCACCGTTCTGGTGGTGACCGGGGCCATGCTGTTCGGCCTGTGGCTGGCCAAATCCAGTGTCGACGACGCCTTCAAGGATTACGAAGTGGTGTTCAACGAAGCCGTGTCCGGCCTTTCCCCCGGCAGCACGGTGCAGTACAACGGCATCAAGGTGGGCGACGTGTCCACCCTGCGACTGGACCCGAAAGACCCGCGTCGGGTATTGGCACGGGTGCGCCTGAGCGCCGATACCCCCGTGAAGGAAGACACCCAGGCCAAACTGACCCTGGCCGGCGTCACCGGCAACTCGTTCATCCAGCTCAGCGGTGGCACCCCGCAAAGCCCCGAGCTTAAAGGCAAGGACGGCAAGCTGCCGGTGATCATCGCGTCGCCATCGCCAATTTCGCGCCTGCTCAACGACAGCAGCGACCTGGTGACCAACATCAACCTGTTGCTACACAACGCCAACCAGATGTTCTCCGAGGACAACATAGGCCACCTCAGTAACACCCTGGCCAACCTCGACAAGACCACCGGCGCCTTTGCCGGGCAGCACGGCAGCATCGCCGAGGCCATCGCACAGCTGGTGCAGGTGGGCAAGCAGGCCAGCGCCACTCTGGCCGAAACCCAGGCGCTGATGCGCAATGCCAACGGCCTGCTGGCTAGCGAAGGCAAACAGGCGATCGGCAGTGCCGAACAGGCCATGCAGTCACTGGCCCAAAGCACGGCAACCATCAATAACCTGCTCCAGAACAACAGCGAGGCTATTGGTGACGGCGCCCAGAGCCTGAACCAGCTTGCCCCGGCCATTCGTGAACTGCGCGAAACCCTTAACGCACTCAAAGGCATTTCCCGGCAACTGGAGGCCGACCCAAGCGGCTACCTGCTTGGCCGCGACAACAACAAGGAGTTCCAGCCATGAATCCGTCGCTGCGCCTGCTGACCCTGGCGGCCTCGCTGAGCCTGGCCAGTGCCTGCTCGATCCTGCCGAAGAGCGAACCTGTGGACCTTTATCGCCTGCCGGTAAATCAACCTAGCCGCACGGCACCGGCGCTGGACTGGTCATTGCGCCTGAACAAGCCACTGGCCAGTGAAGTGTTGGCGGGGCCAAGGATTGCCGTGATTCCCCAAGGCAATGTGGTGAGCAGCTACAAGGGCGCGCGCTGGAGCGATGCGGCCCCGGTACTGCTGCGCAACCGCTTGCTCGATGGGTTCCAGCGAGAGGGCCAGGTACAGCGCCTGAGCGCCGACGACAGCAACCTGCAGGCTGACTACGAGTTGGCCGGCGAGCTGCAGGCATTTCAGAGTGAATACCGCACAGATGGGGGAGTGGAGGTGGTGATCCGCTATGACGCTCGCTTGGTCCAGGGCCGCAACCAACGCATCCTGGCCAGCAAGCGCTTCGAAATCCGCCAACCGCTGGACGATACACGGGTATCAGCAGTGGTCGCCGGCTTCGGCCAGGCCAGCGACCAACTGGTGGGGCAAGTCGTGAACTGGACCATCACCCAGGCCAATCAGGCACAACTGAAGGTTCAGGCAAAGAACCAATAGCAGACAAAGATCGCCGCGATCACGCCGGACAACTCGGCCAGCAGTGCGCAGCCCACTGCATGGCGCACGCGCTGGATGCCCACGGCACCAAAGTACACCGCCAGCACATAGAAGGTTGTTTCGGTACTGCCCTGGATAGTCGCCGCCAGCAGCGCCGGGAAACTGTCCACGCCGTGGGTCTGCATGGTCTCGATCAGCATCGCCCGTGCAGCGCTGCCAGAGAGCGGTTTGACCAGCGCCGTCGGCAAGCCTTCGACGAAGCGTGTGTCCATGCCCATCCAGTTCACCGCATGGCGAATGCCTTCCAAGGCCAGCTCAAGGGCACCTGACGCGCGTAGCACACCTACCGCCACCAACATCGCCACCAGGTAGGGCAACAGGTTCCTGGCCACGTCAAAGCCTTCCTTGGCGCCTTCGACAAAAGCTTCATATACCTGCACGCGTCTCAGGGCACCGATTACCAGGAACAGCGTGATCACGCCAAACAACGTGAGGTTGCCCAGCACTGACGACAGACTTGCCAGCGCTGCCGCCGACAATGTGCCAAGAAAAGCCATGAAGCCACCCAGCAGCAAGGCGCCGGGAATGAAGTAGGCGAGCACGACCGGGTCCCACAGGCGCAAGCGCTGCATCACTGCCACCGACAGCAGGCCAACCAATGTCGAGACGCTGGTAGCCAACAAGATTGGCAGGAACACCATGGCCGGATCTGCCGCACCTTGCTGGGCCCGATACATGAAGATGGTCACCGGCAGCAGGGTCAACGACGAGGCGTTGAGCACCAGAAACAGAATCTGCGCATTGCTTGCCGTAGTGCTGCTGGGGTTCAGCTCCTGTAGCGCGCGCATGGCCTTCAGGCCTATCGGCGTGGCGGCATTGTCCAGGCCCAGGCCGTTGGCAGCGAAGTTCATGGTGATCAGGCCCAGGGCCGGGTGGCCGGGTGGTACCTCCGGCATCAGACGGGCAAACAACGGGCCCAGCACCTTGGCCAACCATTCGACGATGCCGGCCTTTTCGGCGATTTTGAGAAAGCCCAGCCATAGGGTCAGCGTGCCGAACAACAACACCATTACCTCGACCGACAGCTTGGCCATGGCGAAGATGCTTTCGACCATTGCAGCGAAGATGCCAGCGTTGCCACCTACCAGCCATTGGGCCAGGGCGGACACCGCCGCCACCAGGAAAAAGCCGAGCCAAAGGCCGTTGAGCATCCGTATGTTCCCCCTGAAAAGTGCCCGAATAATAGCGTATCGCAGCCTGTGACTGGGGATCGCGAGCCTTTGCAGGCGCGGCTCAAGTTCTCGCAGATAATAAAAAGCCCCGACAAGTCGGGGCTCTTGGTCAAACAGCCATCAGGCTCAGCGCTTGGCGGTTTCGCCAACCACTACAGCTTCCCGCTTCGCGGCCATCAGCGAGGCATAGTACTTCTCGCCCTTGGCCGCATCGTACATGCCTTCCCAGCGAGCAATGACCAACGCAGCCAAGGCGTTGCCCACAACGTTCAGCGCAGTCCGGGCCATGTCCATGATGCGGTCCACACCGGCGATGAAGGCCAGGCCTTCCAGCGGGATGCCCACGCTGCCCAGGGTGGCCAGCAGTACCACGAACGATACGCCCGGCACACCAGCGATACCTTTGGAGGTGACCATCAGGGTCAGTACCAGCAGCAGCTGCTGGCTCCAAGACAGGTCGATACCGTACAGCTGGGCGATGAAGATCGCCGCGATGCTCTGGTACAGAGTAGAACCGTCGAGGTTGAACGAGTAGCCGGTCGGTACCACGAACGAGCAGATCGACTTTGGCGCACCGTACTTCTCCATCTTCTCGATCACCCGCGGCAGCACGGTTTCCGAACTGGAGGTGGAGTAGGCCAGGATCAGCTCATCTTTCATGATGCGCATGATCTTAATCACCGAGAAGCCGAACAGGCGGGCAACCAGGCCCAGCACCATGAAGGCGAAGAAGGCGATGGCGAAGTACACCAGCACCACCAGCTTGGCCAGCGGCAGCAGCGAGCTGAAACCGAAGTTGGCCACGGTCACGGCAATCAGTGCGAACACACCGATCGGAGCGTAGTTCATGATCATGTGAGTGACCTTGAACATGGTTTCCGAAACGGCCTGGAAGGTACGAACCAGCGGGTCACGCAGCTCTGCCTGCAGGCTCGACAAGCCCAGGCCGAACATCACCGAGAAGAAGATGATCGGCAGCATTTCGCCACGCATCAGCGCTGCGAAGATGTTCGACGGGATCAGGTTGAGCAGGGTTTCGATGAACGCGTGCTCATGCTGTACTTCAGCCGCTGTCGCCTGGTACTTGGAGATGTCCACAGTGCCCAGGGTGCTCATGTCGATGCCGGCGCCCGGGTGGAACAGGTTGGCCAGCACCAGGCCTACGACGATGGCGATCGTGGTCACCACTTCGAAGTAGATGATGGTCTTCAGGCCGATGCTGCCCAGTTTCTTCGCGTCGCCAACACCGGCGATACCCACGATCAGCGACGAAATCACGATCGGGACGACGATCATCTTGATCAGGCGGATGAAGATGTCACCAGCGGGCTGAAGGACGTTGCTGATCCACCATGCCTTTTCTGCACTGAAATGATTCAGTAGCGCGCCGATTGCAACACCCAGAACCAGACCGATAACGATCTGCCAGGCGAGGCTCAGTTTTGCCTTCTTCATGTCTTTACCCTTTGTTTTAGTGGTCATGGCACCTGGCGCAAGCACGCGTAACAGAGCCATAGGCAAGGTCACGGGCAGTAAAGGCTTCACGTCAGGCGACGTCATGTAAGGACACCGCAGGCGAGCGACAAGGCGCTCTGGCCAGCGAAAAAGGCGGCAACTATTGCGACGGCAAGGGGCGAAAGCTAATGCCTGAAACGCATGACCCATGCCGTTCACGCATACTGTTTTCGACCTAGCCGGCAGCTTCGCAAGTGCTTGATTTATAACATTCGGAATCCCGAACAAGACCAACCCGCCATTTTTCGGCAGATTTGGCGGTGCAGATAGGACACGAAAGATGGCCTGTTCGACAATCCGAATGGCAGAAATGCCACTTGTAGAAGCGCCGAGAAGTCCGAAAAAAAATTGATGTACGGTCGAGACAAAATGTGTCTCAGGGGAAAAAACGCGCAAGGGAAGCGACGTTTCCTACATGGCTCCTCGGAAGTCAGGTCTGGCAAGGCATCCCTGTGACACCGCCGACCTGAAACTTCCGATTTCGCCTTTCCTGACCCGGCCCATTACTGGAGGCACTCCCTGTACCCCTAGGCCTCTCCGATCCTGGAACAATCAGAGCAGCCCGGCCCCTTGGTCATGTGCTACCCCTCCTCGGGGCGGCGCATCATAGAAGGCTGAACTATAGAAAGCTTCAGCTTCTATTACGTGACAGTGAGTGACCTTTCATCCGTGCCGGCAATAAATGCTCAGTACCAGTTCGGGTCACGCTTGAGCTGCTCCTGCAGTATTGCCTTCATGCCGTCGTCAGGTTTGCCCAGCCAGCGGTACTGCGCATGACGGGTGGGCGACTTGTCGCTCGGCAAACCTTCGGGCACCTCCACGAGCATCCCGTAGGCATCATCCTTGTCCCAGCTGAACGCCACGATCAGCCGCTTATAGGTGCAATTGTCCTGCTTTTCGCACAGCGGACCGACCAAGTACTTGTCGCCGTCTTCCGTGACTGCAGACATCTGCTGCTGGGCACTGCCGGTCAGATTGAGCACCCACTCGGGCAGGCGTTCCTCGCCTTCGATGGTGTCCTGCCAGGTTTCCCGGTACTCCGGGTCCGAGCCGAGCAGTTGGTCGACCCGAAACTGGCCGTCATTGGCCGCCATGGCCGCCGCGCTGCCGCCCAGCAACAGGGCAGCAGCCACGGCTGAACGAAGCTTCCTGCTCATCTTCTTCAACCTCGTCCGCGGCCAAAGAAGAAGGAGGCTACAAACAACACCAGGAAGACAATGAACAGGATCTTGGCGATACCTGTCGCAGCGCCCGCGATACCACCGAAGCCCAGTACGGCGGCGACAATGGCGATGATGAGAAAAGTGATAGCCCAACTCAGCATGGTAGTTCTCCTTTCTTTTTGCGGAATCGATCCGGCCGCCAGGTCAGAAAACCCAACGTTCCTGGGGAACAACTTTTTCCAGGGTGGCCGGTGAGGCAATGGCCTGGCCAGTTGGCTGGGAGTCAGCGGCCTTGACCAAGGTGTTGGCACGAGTTGCCTGAATCTGCGTCAACAGGGCAGTCTGAGCGGCGACCTGCTCAGCCAGACGCGCCGTCTGCAAGCTGTAATAGAAGAGGCCAGCGGCCAAGGTGAGCAGCATCGCCATGCCGAGTGTCAGCATCTGGCGCAATGGCAGTGCGGCGCTCTGCGAGCGGTTGACGGATTGGCGGTTCATGCTGGCTCCTCCTGCTGTAATTTTTGTTCAAACCTGAACAGGTAATTGCAGCCTGCATGCCAGCCTTTTGATTTAAATAAAATCCTTATAAATCAATAACTTATAAAACATGCAAGCACACCACAAGGACGTATCCTGCACGATGACGCCCGTGTGGTCGTGCGAATTGCACGATCAGCCTTCAACCTTGGTTGCCACCTTCAGCAGGTCAGCATCCACTCCCCGTACACCGATGATCTGTCGGGCGATCTCCACAGCGATGGTTTTCTGCTCCGCGCTAACCACCTCGCCCGAGAGCCGCACCAAGCCTGCTTCGCTGGCCACTTTCAGGTTCAGGCCATCGAGGTTGCGACTGAAGCGATAGCTGGTCTGGATCTTGTCGATGATCCAGCTGTCGCTTGGTTGCGGCCCGGTTGGCGCCCCCGCCGGTGTTTCCCGCGCCTTGACCATGGCGGCGCTATCTAGGCTGACCAGGTTGTTGACCAAATACACGCCGTCGGTGGTACGCGCTATCACGCCCGCCAGTTCCTTGGCTTCAGCACTGTCGACCTTGCCACGCAACGTCACCACACCTTCACTGCTTTGTACTTCTATAGGTGCCTTTTCGGTGGTGCGGCTCCATAACAGACGAGCACGAATCACCGCTGCCAGGGTCACGTCCTCCAGGCGCTGGGCGTAAGCACGCAGCTCCTGCGGGCGCTCCACCAGTTGGGCATTTAGCTGCAGCCGGTTTTCCACCTGCTCGATGCCACGGGTAGCACGGGCCACGTCTCCGGCCAACTGCCGCTCGACCTCGTTCTCCACCTCACCGGAAAGCCGCGCCTGCTTGCCGTCCACTTCAACCTTGATACGAAATGAATCAAGCATGCGGTTCATTGACAAAGCGGTTTGCAGGGCGCCTTCCAGGCGGGCGTCCTGCACAGGGTCGGCGAATGCCGGGGTAACTATTGGCAGCAGGGTGGCGACCAAAACGGCTGTACGCAGGGAAAAGGGCATGACAGTGCCTCCTTCGTGGGCAAAATCTGAAAATCATCGCAACCAATGTGCCAGCGCGTGTCTCTAAGCAAATCATTGAAGAATCACGGCCTGTAAACATCGTTTGGCCATTGGCTAGCGTGCAAAGGACAGAATCCTTCAGAATTGACCATGCAACTTGCCCGATTTTTCCCACACTAAATAAAGATCTTTCCCTAAGGAGCACAGGAAATGGAATCAGCCCAGGACAACCAAGGCCGCATTCTGCTGGTGGATGACGAGTCCGCGATCCTGCGCACCTTCCGCTACTGCCTGGAAGACGAGGGCTACAGCGTGGCCACCGCCAACAGCGCCGCACAGGCGGAAACCCTGCTGCAGCGCCAGGTGTTCGATCTGTGCTTCCTCGATTTGCGCCTGGGTGAAGACAATGGCCTCGATGTGCTTGCACAGATGCGCATCCAGGCCCCGTGGATGCGGGTGGTGATCGTCACCGCGCACTCGGCGATCGACACCGCAGTAGACGCCATACAGGCCGGCGCTGCCGACTACCTGGTCAAACCGTGCAGCCCCGACCAGTTGCGCCTGGCCACCGCCAAGCAACTGGAGGTGCGCCAGCTTTCTGCGCGCCTGGAAGCCTTGGAAGGTGAAGTACGCAAGCCCAAGGACGGCCTGGATTCCCATAGCCCGGCCATGATGTCGGTGCTTGAAACTGCCCGCCAAGTCGCCATCACCGACGCCAACATCCTCATCCTTGGCGAATCGGGTACCGGCAAGGGCGAGCTGGCTCGGGCCATCCATGGCTGGAGCAAGCGTGCACGCAAAGCCTGTGTGACCATCAACTGCCCGTCGCTTAACGCCGAGCTGATGGAAAGCGAGCTATTCGGCCATACCCGCGGCGCCTTCACCGGCGCCAGCGAAAGCACCCTGGGACGGGTGAACCAGGCTGACGGGGGCACACTATTCCTCGACGAGATCGGCGATTTCCCGCTGACCTTGCAGCCCAAACTGCTGCGTTTCATCCAGGACAAGGAATACGAACGCGTCGGAGACCCGGTTACCCGACGTGCCGATGTGCGTATCCTGGCTGCCACCAACCTCAACCTCGAAGAGATGGTGCGCGAAAGCCGCTTCCGCGAAGACCTGCTATATCGCTTGAACGTGATTACCCTGCACCTGCCCCCGCTGCGCGAGCGCAGCGAAGACATCCTCATCCTGGCCGACCGCTTCCTCGCCCGTTTCGTCAAGGAGTACTCCCGACCCGCGCGCGGTTTCAGTGACGAGGCGCGCACCGCCCTGCTCAACTACCGCTGGCCTGGCAACATTCGCGAACTGCGCAACGTAGTGGAACGGGCCAGCATCATCTGCCCGCAGGAACGCGTGGAAATCAGCCACCTGGGCATGGGTGAACAACCCGCCGGCAATGCCCCACGCGTAGGTGCGGCGCTTAGCCTGGATGAGCTGGAACGTGCCCATATCGGTGCCGTACTGGCTGCCAGCGATACCCTCGACCAAGCCGCCAAGACCTTGGGCATCGATGCTTCTACCCTGTACCGCAAGCGCAAGCAGTACAACCTATGAAGTGGCCGCCCATGAAGCTGCGCACGCGGCTTTTCCTCAGCATCTCGGCGCTCGTCACCGTGGCGTTGCTAGGGCTGTTGCTGGGCCTGGTCAGCATGCTGCAGATGGCGACAGTGCAACAGCGACTGGTGCGTGATACCACCCACGTCCTGGAGGTGGGGCTTAAGCTGCGCCAGAACCTGGGCGAACAGCTGATGCTTATTCTCGATGAGGACACTGCCCCGGAAAGCCTGCGGCTGCTGCAGGAAAACTTCCAGGACCTGCTCAACCAGGGGCTGGAGCAAGGCGGTGAGCGCACGGGTTTCAGCAAGGCCAGCAGCAATTACCAGGCCTTCCTCCAGACCTATCGCGGCAGCGCCACACCCGCTCGCAGCATGGGTGCCGATCAGCCGCTAGGGGCCGCGTTCAACCAGGTGCGCACCGACCTCATCGATTCTCACAAACAGGCACTGGACCAGATTACCCGTAGCGAGGAACGCACCCGTGACCGTGCCTTGCTGGTCAGTGGTGTACTCGGCCTGATGGGGCTGGTGGTGCTGGTACTGGGCTTTATCACCGCGCACAACATCGCCCGGCGTATCGGCCAGCCGATCGAAGCCTTGGCCAAGGCGGCCGACCAACTGGGCAAGGGCAATTTCGACGTTACCTTGCCTGTCACCCAGGCCGCCGAGCTTAACCAGCTGACCCGCAGCTTTGGTCTGATGGCCGATGCCTTGCGCAAGCACCAGGCCACCAACGTTGACGAGCTGCTGGCCGGCCAGCAGCGACTACAGGCCGTACTCGACAGCATCGACGACGGCCTGCTGATCATCGACCGCCAGGGTCGCCTCGAGCACCTCAACCCAGTGGCGCAGCGCCAGCTGGCCTGGAATGACAGCCGCGTGGGCAGCAGCCTGGTCGAAGCCTTGCAGCGACCCGAGCTTGAGCAACAACTACGCCAGGTTCTGCGCGGGGGCAGCCTCGACCGCCCACCGGACGACCTGAACATGGAGGTCGATGAAGAGTCACGTCTACTCACCTACAGCCTGACCCCGGTCAGCCACCCGCAGGGGCCAATCCTCGGCGCGGTGATGGTCCTGCACGATGTGACCGAGCAAAGGGCATTCGAACGGGTGCGCAGCGAATTCGTGCTGCGCGCATCCCACGAACTGCGTACCCCGGTGACCGGCATGCACATGGCCTTCGGCCTGCTGCGCGAGCGGGTCAAGTTCCCGCCCGAGGCCCGCGAGTACGACCTGCTGGAGACCATCGGCGAAGAAATGCAGCGCCTGACCCAACTGATCAACGACCTGCTCAACTTCTCCCGTTATCAGAGCGGGTTGCAAAAGCTCGAGCTGGCCCCCTGTGCCATCGACGAACTGCTGGAGCACGCGCAATTGCGTTTTGCCGAACAGGCTGCGCACAAGCAGATCGAGCTGATAAAGGAACTGGACCTGCCGCTACCGCGCATCCAGGCCGACGTCGCCCAGCTGGACCGTGTGCTGGACAACCTGCTGCACAACGCCATTCGCCATACCGCCAACGGCGGGCGCATACGCCTGCATGCCCGACGGCACGCAGAACGGGTGATCATCAGCGTCGAGGACAACGGCGAGGGCATTTCCTATGGGCAGCAAGGCCGTATCTTCGAGCCTTTCGTGCAGGTAGGGCGCAAGAAAGGCGGCGCTGGGCTGGGGCTGGCGCTGTGCAAGGAGATTGTGCAGCTGCACGGAGGTCGCATGGGCGTGTTTTCCCGGCCGGGGCAGGGGACCCAGTTCTACATGGCACTGCCGGTCTGACTGCTTTACCGCGCCTACAGCCGCCGCGGCAGGTGTCCGCGAGTCACCAACTCGGCAAACTGCCGGGCGTTCAACGGCCGGGCAAACAGCCAGCCCTGGCCATAATTGACCCCCTCGCTGTTCAGCAGCTCCGCTTGGTCCTCGAACTCGATACCTTCGGCAATTACCCGCAGGTGCAAGTCATGGGCCATGCGGATGATATGCGGGGCCACACCGCTACTGGCGGCATCGTGGCCCAAAGCGTCGATGAATGCCTTGTCGATCTTCAGGCAGTCCACTGGCAGGGTTTGCAGGTAGGCCAGGCTGCAATAACCGGTACCGAAATCGTCAATCAGCACCTGGTGCCCCACAGCGCGCAGCGCCTGCAGGTTGTCACGGGCGACCACCACGTCGATCAGGCCGCGCTCGGTCACCTCGAAGGCAATCTGGCTGGGTGCCACTCGATGCAAGGCCAACAAGCGCGCCGCCACCCGGCCAATACGTGGCACCATGACATCGCAGGCCGCCAGGTTTATCGATATGTATAGCTTGGGGTGCGAGCGCAGTAGCTGTCCTAGCTGTTCAAGCACACGCTGCAGGACAAAGTCGGTGATCTGGCGAATCTGCCCGGTATTTTCCGCCAGCGGGATGAACAGGTCCGGGCTGGTCAGGGTGCCGTCCGGGCGACGCCAGCGCACCAAGGCCTCGGCGCCCACACAGCGCCGGCTGTCGAGCTCGATGATTGGCTGGTAGAGCACCTGCAGCTCTCCACGACGCAAGGCATTCTGCAACTCTGAGCTCATCGACCGCCGTTGCAAAATCAACTGGAGTACCAACCAACCGATGCAGCAGGCCGCCAGCACGCTACCGGGGAACAGCAACCAGAGCATGCCGTTCATCCTCAGCGGCAGACTGGCCCTGGGGGCGATCAACACCAACTGGTAATCCGGCGACTTGGTCGGCATTCGGTAGATCAGCCGGTCGCTGAGTTCCAGTAGCGACTTGTGGCTGGTCGACCAGGCCGAGGGCGGTGGCCAAACCTGTGGCGGGCCGAGCACCGGAATGGCCCGGGCGCCGTTGTCCAGCACCACCACCAGGCTGCCGCCCGGGGGCAGGTCCACCACATCGGTCAAATGCCCACGGGAGGTGGAAACCAGAAACTTGCCACGGCCCAGCATCAGTGCTGCCAGGTTCTCGTTCGGCTCGGTGGTGGTGTTAAGCCAGTAGCTGTACGTCGGCCCCTGGATATCTGGCGCCCGCAGGGGAACGAACGCTCGCTCATCACCGCGGTTGGAGCAGGCAACATTGCCATCCACATAAGCCGCTTCATAGATGAACCGCGAGTTCAGGCCAACTTGCTGCAAGGCTGCCAGCATCGCCGGGCTGCAGCCGCGCAAGGGTTGGGCCTGCAACAAGTCGACCCCTTCGCGCAACTGGCCGAACACCTGTTCGAGCCGGTCCAGAAAACGCTCGCCCTGGGCATTCATCTGTTCGCTTTCGCTTTGCTTCATTTGTTGCAGGGCAATGCCGATGCTGGCAGAGAGCAACACCGCGGCGCTGGCCAGCGCTGCCAAAGTGGCCAGCATCCAGGGACGGTAAAAAATTTGGCGCAGCAAGGCGAAGAAGGCTGACATCAAAGGCATCCAGTTGATAACAAAGGTATAGCAACTGAATCGATAATCACCCTCACCGTTTGGCGCTTCGCTGCAATCCACCCACACTCTTTATAGAAGCAGCCTTGTGGCTGCGGTGAGACCGTTAAAGTCAATACAATTGCGTCGACTAAAAACGCCTCTTCGCAGCGCAAGGCTGCTGCAACAAGTACCCCGCCCGCCGTGACTCAACGCATGCGATTAAGTACCTGCAGCATCGCCGCTGTCTGCGCATCCGGCATACCGTCGAAACGCTGCGGGCGGAAGCGCATCTGGAACGCGGCGATCACATGGCGTGTGGCTACATCCAGCACGCCGGTCTGATCGATCTGATAGCCAAACCGTGCCAGCTCCTGCTGGTACCAGCCAACGCTTGGCGGGTTGACGCTGAAGTAGGCCTGCTGCCGTGCCACGGCGCTGGCATCCGGCCAGACACCCAGCCCGGCATCGGCCAGGCGCTTCCACGGGAACAATGGTCCCGGGTCCAGCTTGCGCAGCGGGGCGATGTCACTGTGGCCGATGATATGGCGTGGTTCGATGTTGTTGCGTTTGACAATGTCCTTGAGCAGCGCGATCAGCGACTGGATCTGCGCCTCGCTGTAAGGGTGCCAGACCCGGCCGTTCGGGGTATCGGTGAAGCCCGGGTTGACGATCTCGATACCAATGGACGAAGAGTTCAGCCAGGTGCGCCCCTGCCACTGGCTATCACCGGCATGCCAGGCACGACGGTTTTCATCCACCAGTTGATACACCGTGGCCGGGCCATCGCCGATCAGATAATGGCTGCTGACCTCACCATGGGTAAGCAGCGCCAGGGACCGCTCCAGCGAAGCATTGGTGTAATGCAGGACAACGAACTGGATGCGGTTGTCCTGATTGGCAGAAGGATGACTGCGGTCGATGCGCAGGCCCGTCGAGCAACCGGCGACAGACAACAGCAATAAGGAAATCAGGGTTTTTTTTAGCGTGGAAAGCACGTCAGTGGCCTCAGCGTATGAGCGCTACAGTATAACGTGCTCAACTGCGCTGCGCCTGCCGAGGAGACGGCGGCTGGCTAGCCCTGCTCGACGCGATTACGCCCTTGCTCCTTTGCCCGGTACAGCGCTGCATCGGCTCGTTTGAGCACCTGGTCGCTGCGATCGCCAGAACGGAACGCGCCCAGGCCAATGGAGGTGGTGATCACCACCCGCTCACCCTTGAAGTGGAATGGGCAGGCTTCGACTGTGGCGCGCAACCCCTCGGCCATTTGCGCGGCGACTGCCGGCGTGGTCTGCGGCAGCAGCAGGACGAATTCCTCGCCGCCAAAACGGGCAATGAAATCACGGCCCCGTAGACGCTTGCGCAACTGGTCGGCAACGATCTTGAGGACCTTGTCCCCAGCCAGATGCCCATAGTTGTCGTTGATGCGCTTGAAATGGTCCAGGTCAAGAATCGCCATCGCCAGGTGGCCGCCGTTTTCCTTCCAGTCGAGCATTTCGCGTTCCACTCGCTCGCTCCAGGCCGCACGGTTGGGCAGGCCGGTGAGCGGGTCCAGCAGGGCTTTCTGGCGCTGCTCTTCCAGGTGCTCGCGATAGCCAAGCGCCTCATGCTCCATACTCGCCACCCGCTCCGACAAGCCTTGCAGGCGACCGGCCAGTTCCTGCTCGCGGCGGTCACGCTCGTGCTTGTGCTCGTCCATGGTCACCAGCAAACCTTCCAGACGGTTTTCCAGAATGTGCTTGAGGCTTTCTACATCGGCGGCACCTTGCACACTGCTCTGCAGGCCGTCGACGTGCTCACGCAGTTGGCTATCCAGCTCGCGGGCAGCGGTACTGTTGTCCGCGTGGCCGGCGCTGGCTTCGTGCAGATGGCTCTGGAAACCTTCCAGGCGTTCATTGAGCTGCTGCAGGTAGGTTTCGAATTCGTGCTGGCCGCTGTCGGTGATCGCCAGCATGAGTACTGCCAAGTCATCCAGCACCGGGATCAGCTCATACCAGTTCAAGCCGCGGGCAACCCGCTCGCGCATTTCCAGCGCCTGAGCCTTGTGTCGCTCGGGTAGGCTGAGGTCATCGAGCAGACCGATCAGGGTCTGCTCGATGTGCGCGGCAACCTGGCTGTAAGGCGGCTCCACTGCGTAGGGCAGTGCATAGGGGCCGTCTTCACCAAAGGTTTCTTCAAGAGTTTGTAAGGGTTCTGCCTCAGCCAACGGCTCGCTGGCGGCAACTGCAGCATCCGCCACTGGGGCCTTATCCTGTGGCAAAGGGGCTGGCGGTATTTCGGCCGTTTCGATCAGCGCCGGGCCAAATGCCTCCAGCTCAAGCTCGGGCGCTTCGGCTACCTCGGCAGCCAGAGCAGCAGGGGCCGGCAGCGGTTGTAGCGCATCGACGTCATCGGGCCGCAAGGGCTCGGTACTGCCGGCTGTATGGGGCACAATCTCGGCAGCAGGCAACGCTACCGGCGCAAGCGCTGCTCCTGCCTGTGCATCTTCCTCGCGGCTTCCGAACAACCGCTGCAGAAAACCTGGTCGGGCTTCTTCACCCGGCTTGCCAAGGGCCGACAGCGCGCGCCCCTGCAGGCCGCTCAACTCGCTCAACAGCGGCGGTAGCTCGCGTGACTGGGCAACCCCACCGTCAAGCTTCTTCGCCAGCTTTTTCAATGACCGCGAGATATCGCTGGGTAGCGGGAGGCCTTGCAGTTGGCCAACCAGTGCGGTCAGCGCATCGCTGACCTGATTCATGCGGGTCTCGCGACGCTGTTCGGAGTCCAGTACCGCTTTCTCAAGGCGCGGAATCAAGCCGGCGAGGCCGGCGTCCATGTTGCGGCTGCGAATGACGTCGCGCATTTCTTTCATGCACTCGTCTACCACCTTGTCGCTGCCTTCAGCAGCCAGGGTGCTGCGCACCAGGCCCCGACGCAGCAGGTCAAGACGGGCATCCCAACGGCGTTCGAGCTTTTCTTGCTGCTCGATGCTTTTAAGGTATTTTTCTTTCCAGCGCTCAGCGTCTTCAGTCATGCCCGGGTCCGCAAACGGTGATGGCAATTAGCTCAAAACCGGCAGCGTATCCACAGTCAATGCATCAGGCAATCGAATCTCGACTGCAACGGGAAGGTGGTCCGAAATTGGCTGCGCCAGCACCTCGACACGCTCCAGCGTGAGGCTTGAACTGAGCAGAATATGATCAAGACAACGCTGCGGTCGCCAACTGGGGAAGGTGGCCTCGACTTGTGGGGCGACCAGCCCCAGGTCGCGCAGCGGCGAGTGCTCCAGCAGGTCGGTAGCGTGGGTGTTCATATCCCCCATCAGCACCTGGTGACGATAACCGCCAATCAGCTCGCGGATATAACCCAGCTGCAGGGCGCGGGTCTTGGCCCCCAATGCCAGGTGCATCATCACCACTATCAGCGCATCGTCGCCTTCGCCAAACCGCACCAGGATCGCTCCACGCCCGGCCGGGCCAGGCAACGGATGGTCTTCGAGCAGTTGCGGTTTCAGGCGGCTGAGCACGCCGTTGCTGTGCTGGGCAAAACGCCCAAGATTGCGGTTGAGCTGCTGATACCAATAGGGGAAAGCCCCCAAGTGGGCCAAGTGTTCGACCTGGTTGACGTAGCCCGAGCGCAGGCTGCCACCATCGGCTTCCTGCAGGGCAACCAGGTCGAAGTCGCCCAACAGCCTGCCGATTTTCTGCAGGTTGCCGGCACGCCCGTTATGCGGCAGCAGGTGCTGCCAGCTACGCGTCAGGTAATGGCGGTAGCGCTCGGTGCTTATGCCCACCTGGATGTTGAAACTGAGCAGCCGCAGGCGGCCATCCTCAGGCAGGCCCGGGGCCTGCAGGTGATGTTCGTTGACCTGCGGCTCGTGCAGGCCAATGCCACGCGTAGCTCTGAAGCGGGGCATGGGTTATGCCGCCTACTTGGCGGCGCGCTCCTTGTCGATCAGCTGGTCGGCGACATTCAGCACGCCTTCCGGTCCGCCGGCAGTACCCAGGTCGAAGCGGTACTTACCGTTGACGACCAGGCTCGGTACGCCAGTGATTTCATACTTCTTCGCCAGTTCCTTGGCCTGTTTGACCTGGCCCTTGATGGCGAACGAGTCGAAGGTGGCGAGGAACTTGTCCTTGTCCACGCCTTGAGTGGCGAGGAAGTCGGCCATGTCGTTCTTGTCGGTCAGGCGTTTGTGCTGGTTCTGAATGGCATCGAACACCGCAGCATGCACCTTGTGCTCGACGCCCATGGCTTCTAGGGTCAGGAACATCTGGCCGTGTGCATCCCACGGGCCACCGAACATGGCCGGTACGCGCTTGAAGTTGACGTCCTTGGGCAGCTTTTCAGCCCAAGGATTGATGGTCGGCTCGAAGTGGTAGCAGTGCGGGCAGCCGTACCAGAACAGCTCGACGACTTCGATCTTGCCGGGCACGGAAACCGGAACAGGGTTGCTCAGCTCGATGTATTCCTTGCCAGCAACAGGCTCGGCGGCCTGAACGGCAGTCATACCGAATACGCTGGCGGCGACCAGCGCAGCGCTGAGAATCAGTTTACGCATGCTTTACTCCTGAGCAGTCATGGGTCGCCACGACGCGACCTGTACTGAGACAGGTCGGGAAGGGCTCGAGTTCTGTAGTGTAACGGCTGCGGACGGAAAAAAGGGCAGCCCGGCCGCCCTTTCATCATTGGCCTACAACATTAACCGAAGGTTAATGCAGGCCCTGAATGTAGCTGGCCAACGCTTCGATGTCGTGGTTGCTCAGCTTGCCAGCGATGGTGCGCATGGTCATGGCATCGCCATCGTTGGTGCGGTTGCCTTCGCGGAAGTCAGTGAGCTGCTTGGCCACGTACTGCGAGTGCTGCCCGCTCAGGTGCGGGAAGCCGGCCAGGGCGATGCCCGCGCCGTTAGGCGAGTGACAGCCAGTGCAGGCCGGCATGCCCTTCTCCAGGTCGCCGCCGTTGAACAGCGCACGGCCGCGCTCGACCAGCTTGGGATCGGCGGCACCCACGCTGCCTTTCTGGCTGGAGAAGTAGGCGGCGATATCGGCCAGGTCCTGGTCGCTGAATGCGGTCAGCATGCCGGTCATTTCCAGCACGGTACGCTTGCCCGACTTGATATCGTGCAGTTGTTTTTCGAGATAGCGCTGGCCTTGGCCAGCCAGTTTCGGGAAGTTCGGTGCCAGGCTGTTGCCGTCGGGATTGTGGCAGGCGCCACAGACGGCGGTCTTGGCCTGGCCAGCGGCGGCATCGCCTTTGATAGGTTGCGCAGCAGTGGCCGCACCAGCGACACCCAAGGTCAACAGCAGACTCACGACTAGTTTGTTCATCAGCTAATCCAACACGGCTAAGGGTGAAATGTTATGTATCGGGACTGCCGCTCATCCAAAGGATGACCAAACGGTAGTCCTCGGCACTGCAGTCCATGCACAATCCACGCGGCGGCATAGCCTTGAAACCCTGGGTCACGTGCTTCACCAGTACATCCATGCCTTGCGCCAGCCTTGGCTCCCAAGCTGCCCGGTCACCCCGTCTGGGTGCCTGTGGCAACTGCCCGGTGTGACAGGCCGCACACGTGCGGTTGTACAACACCTCGGGATCCTGTGTAGCCTGTGCGCTGAAAAACGGCAGGAACATACCGACAGCAAGCAGCCATTTCGCCATGCGGAACGACCTTCAGGGTTGGGGGCCGCGCTGCGTTCTGTTGCGCGAGCTATTGTTCGACACCCCATGCCCGTTCTCCTTCGCTGGGAGAATGAGCACACAAAAACTGGGGCATTATATACTTCCGCCATCCAAACGGAAACGACACCGCTTGCCAGGCTTGGCTCTACAAAGTCAGGCAACACCCACATCGGATATCCCATGCAAGTCAAGAACCCCATCCTCGGCCTCTGCCAGAAAGCCAAATTCGCCCTCAGCGCAGCCAAGGTCGAACAATGCCCGGACGACCAGGGTTACGAGGTGGCTTTTGCCGGCCGTTCCAACGCCGGCAAATCCAGCGCCCTCAATACCCTGACTCATGCCAGCCTGGCGCGTACCTCGAAAACTCCCGGGCGCACCCAGCTGTTGAATTTCTTCAGTCTGGACGATGAACGGCGTTTGGTCGACCTGCCGGGCTATGGTTATGCAAAAGTCCCGATTCCGCTCAAGCAGCACTGGCAGAAACACCTGGAAGCCTACCTGGGCAGCCGTGAGTGCCTGCGTGGCGTGATCCTGATGATGGACGTGCGTCACCCGATGACCGACTTCGACAAGATGATGCTCGACTGGGCCAAGGCCAGCAGCATGCCGATGCACATCCTGCTGACCAAGGCCGACAAGCTGACCCACGGCGCGGGCAAGAACACACTGCTGAAAGTGCAGTCGGAAATCCGCAAGGGCTGGGGGGATGGCGTTACTATCCAGCTGTTCTCGGCACCCAAGCGCCTGGGCGTGGAAGACGCCTACCGAGTGCTGGCGGACTGGATGGAACTGGAAGACAAGCCGGTCATTTGATGCTTTGCGCCTGAACCGTAGGAGCGGGTTTACCCGCGAAAGGGCCGGGCCTGCTCTCCACCCGCCGTTCATCGTTGCCGCCACTACCGTATTCGCGGGTAAACCCGCTCCTACACCTGATCGGGGTTGGACACGCTTTGGTGATTGGGCGCAGGCCCTTGTAGGAGCGGGTTTACCCGCGAATGCAGCGGTGAATTCGACATCGCATTCGCGGGTAAACCCGCTCCTACGGGGGCTCAGTACAAGCCATCCGGCAAATTCCGGGCAAAAAAAACCCCGGACTTCGTATGGGGAGGGGGAAGTTCGGGGTCCAAGTCCGGACCGCTAGGGCGGGGTCCAGATATCTGCCAACACTTAACACAACATAGGAGCATCGAAGGGCTTCACCAGCCATTCAGTTACTCTGAGTTCCGCTTCACCGGTTTAGTTCCGAAACCCATAAAACTATTTGCGATAGTTTCATGAAACTTAAGCACCCCCGGCACTGAGCGGTGCACGGATCCGCGTCACTACGTCGCAGATCCTACACAGTTTTACCTGCTCAATCAGTGAGCTTCGTCCCAATTCGCACCAACGCCTGCTTCGACAAGCAGCGGCACATCCAGCTGGGCGGCCTGACTCATGTGCTGGCGAATTTCATCTCTCACCTGCTGCACCAGGTCCTCGCGTACCTCAAGCACCAGTTCGTCGTGCACCTGCAGGATCACCCGGGCATCCAGCCCGCTCTCGCTCAACCAGTTATCCACTTTGACCATGGCCCGCTTGATGATGTCGGCAGCAGTACCCTGCATCGGCGCGTTGATCGCCGTGCGCTCGGCGCCCTTGCGCAGGGCAGGGTTCTTGGCATTGATGTCAGGCAGGTACAGCCGGCGGCCAAACAGGGTTTCGACAAAGCCTTGTTCGGCCGCCTGGGCACGAGTGCGCTCCATATAGGCCAGCACGCCGGGGTAACGGGCAAAATAGCGGTCGATGTAGTCCTGCGACTGCTTGCGGTCGACGCCGATCTGCTTGGCCAGGCCAAAGGCACTCATGCCGTAGATCAAGCCGAAGTTGATAGCCTTTGCACTGCGGCGCTGGTCGGTAGTGACGTCTTCCAGGGCCACACCGAACACTTCGGCTGCCGTGGCGCGGTGCACGTCCAAGTCGTTGCGGAAGGCATGCAGCAAGCCTTCGTCCTTGGCCAGATGGGCCATGATGCGCAGCTCGATCTGTGAATAGTCTGCCGCCAGCAGCTTGTAACCCGGGCTGGCGACGAAGGCCTGGCGGATACGCCGGCCTTCAGCGGTGCGGATCGGGATGTTCTGCAGGTTCGGGTCGCTCGACGACAACCGGCCGGTGGCCGCCACGGCCTGCTGGTAGGAGGTATGGATACGCCCGGTGCGCGGGTTGATCTGCCCCGGTAACTTGTCGGTATAGGTGCTCTTGAGCTTGCTCAGGCTGCGGTACTGCATCAGCACCTCTGGCAGCGGATAACCTTGCTCGGCCAGTTCGTCGAGCACTGCTTCGGCGGTGGATGGCTGGCCCTTGGCAGTCTTGCTCAGCACCGGCATGCCCAGCTTGTCGTAAAGGATCGCGCCCAGCTGCTTGGGCGAGCCGAGGTTGAACGCCTCACCGGCGAGCTCGTAGGCACGCAGCTCAAGCTCAGCCATCTTAACGCCCAGCTCACCGCTCTGTACCTTCAACAGCTCGGCATCGACCAGTGCACCCTGGCGCTCGATCCTGGCCAGCACCGGCACCAGCGGCATCTCGATATCCATCAGCACCGGTTGCACGCTCGGCGTTTGTGCCAGGCGGGCCTGCAATGCGTGGTGCAGGCGCAGGGTGATATCGGCGTCTTCGGCGGCGTAGGGGCCGGCCTTGTCCAGGTTGATCTGGTTGAAGGTAAGCTGCTTGGCACCCTTACCGGCGATGTCCTCGAAGGCAATCGTGGTGTGGTCGAGGTACTTCTGCGCCAGGCTGTCCATGTCATGACGGGTGGCGGTGGAGTTCAGCACGTACGACTCGAGCATGGTGTCGTAGGCCACACCGCGCATCTCGATGGCGGGGGAGCCATTGGCGAGGATGTTGATGTCGTACTTGGCGTTCTGCCCGACCTTGGCCTTGGCCGGGTCCTCCAGCAGTGGTTTCAGCGCCAGCAGCACGGCCTCGCGGTCCAGCTGGACCGGCGCGCCTTCGTAATCGTGGGCCAGCGGCACATAGGCCGCTTCATGCGGCTCGACTGCGAAGGACAGGCCGACCAACTGCGCCTGCTGGGCGTCCAGGCCGGTGGTCTCGGTGTCGAAGGCAAACAGCGGTGCCTGGCGCAGCTTCTCCAGCCAGGCATCGAAACGGGCCTGGTCGAGAATGGTTTCGTATTTGGGCTCGACCTTGGCCGCAGGCTCCACGGCCGGGGCAACATCGTCACCGGCCTTGGCCGCATCGCGCTGCACTTCGGCGACCCAGCTCTTGAACTCCATCTCGGTGTACAACGCCAGCAGCGCCTCGCGGTCAGGTTCACCGCACACCAGCGCCTCGACCTCCACATCCAGCGGCACGTCAACCTTGATGGTGGCCAGTTCGTAGGACAGGAATGCCGCGTCGCGGTGCTCCTCCAGCTTGGCCGGCAAGGTCTTGGCGCCGCGAATGGCCAGCGCTGGCACTTTGTCCAGGTTGGCGTAAAGGTCGCTGAGACCGCCGCCGATGCCGGTCAACAGCCCCACCGCCGTTTTTTCGCCCACGCCCGGCACGCCGGGGATGTTGTCGACCTTGTCACCCATCAGGGCCAGGAAGTCGATAATGTGTTCCGGGCCGACGCCGAATTTCTCGTGCACGCCAGCCACGTCCAGCACGCTTCCGGTCATGGTGTTGACCAAGGTAATGTGCCCGTCCACCAATTGCGCCATGTCCTTGTCGCCGGTCGAGATGATCACCGGGCGACCCAGGGCGGCGCTGCTGCGCGCCAGGGTGCCGATCACGTCGTCAGCCTCGACACCCTCCACGCACAGCAGCGGGTAGCCCAGTGCCTTGACGCTGGCGTGCAGCGGCTCGATCTGTACCCGCAGGTCGTCCGGCATGCTGGGGCGGTTGGCCTTGTACTCGGCGAACATGGCATCGCGGAAGGTGCCGCCCTTGGCGTCGAACACCACGGCGAACAGGCTGTCGGGGTATTGCTTGCGCAAGCTCTTGAGCATGTTCAGCACACCCTTCACCGCACCGGTCGGCATGCCCTTGGACGTGGTCAGCGGTGGCAGCGCGTGGAAGGCGCGATAAAGGTAGGAGGAACCGTCCACCAGGACGAGGGGCGCTTGGCTCATGAGCAGAATCAACCTTTTCGACGGGTCCGGCGCTAGAATAGCCAGAATCATTGACGACAAAGGGACTAGGTTATCATGCGCACACTCAATCGCCTGTTACTGCTCGGCCTGTTGGCAACCACGCCTGTCGTCACCCTGGCGGCGGACGACGCCCCCTCGGCCGATCCCGAGGTGACCATTCGCACGGAAGGCGATAGAACCATCCAGGAATACCGGCAGAACGGCTTCCTGTATGCGATCAAGATCACGCCGAAAAACGGCAAGCCTTATTTTCTGGTACGCGCCGATGGCACTGATGCCAATTTCATTCGATCCGACCAGCCGGACATGCTGATTCCGTCCTGGAAGATCTTCGAGTGGTAAGCTGACGCGCACCGTTCACATCAACCCGGCACTTCCCGGCGGAAGTGCCCGTATGGGCAATTTTTCATCATGTCAGTCTTCACCCCCGTGACCCGGCCTGAGCTGGAAACCTTTCTGGCGCCGTACGAGCTGGGCCGTCTGCTCGACTTCCAGGGCATTGCCGCCGGTACCGAGAACAGCAATTTCTTCGTCAGCCTCGAACAGGGGGAGTTCGTCCTGACGCTGATCGAGCGTGGGCCCAGCGAGGACATGCCGTTCTTCATCGAGCTGCTCGACACCCTGCACGCCGCCGACATGCCGGTGCCCTATGCCATTCGTGACCGCGACGGCAACGGCCTGCGCGAGCTGTGCGGCAAGCCGGCATTGCTGCAGCCCAGGCTGTCGGGCAAGCACATCAAGGCCCCCAACAACCAGCACTGCGCCCAGGTCGGCGAGCTACTGGCACACATTCACCTGGCCACCCGCGAGCACATCATCGAGCGCCGCACCGACCGCGGTCTGGACTGGATGCTGGCCTCGGGTGCCGAGCTACTGCCACGCCTGACTGCAGAGCAAGCCGCATTGCTGCAGCCGGCGCTGGACGAAATCAGCGCACACAAGGCGCAGATTCTGGCCTTGCCGCGGGCCAACCTGCATGCCGACCTGTTCCGCGACAATGTGATGTTCGAAGGCACCCACCTGACCGGTGTGATCGACTTCTACAATGCCTGCTCCGGGCCGATGCTGTATGACATCGCCATCACCGTGAACGACTGGTGCCTGGATGAGCAGGGGGCAGTAGATGCACCACGCGCCCAGGCGCTGCTGGCAGCCTATGCGGCGCTGCGGCCGTTCACTGCAGCCGAAGCCGAGCTGTGGCCGGAAATGTTGCGGGTAGGCTGCGTGCGTTTCTGGCTGTCGCGCCTGATTGCGGCCGAGTCGTTTGCCGGAATGGATGTGATGATCCACGATCCGAGCGAGTTCGAAGTACGTCTGGCGCAACGCCAGCAGGTGGCTTTGCACCTGCCGTTTGCGCTGTAGACCGCGTCTGCTTCTTCGCGCTTGAACCCGCTCCTACAGGGATAGCGACAGCCTTGAGGGCTGTGCAGTACCTGTGGAAGCGGGTTCACCCGCGAAGGAGCCGGTACAGGCTTACAACTGTTCCAGGCAGCCTGCCAGGTCACCGCCCAGCTTCTCGAGCAAGCGCTCATACCCTTTGCCATCTACCGGATCGGTGCCACCCAAGGCATCCAGCTCGGCCAGGCGCACAGGCAAACCGGCAGTCAGGGTCTCGGCCAGGCGCGGCCGCAGTGGCGGCTCGCTGAACACACAGGTCTTGCCCACTTCCTGAAGACGCTGGCGCATGGCCGCCACATGTTGCGCCCCAGGCTGCACCTCGGATGCCACGCTGAACACGCCCGCGTGCTTCAAGCCATACTCAGCCTCAAAATAATCGAAGGCTTCGTGGAAGACGAAGTACGGCTTGCCGGCAATACCGGCCACCCGAGCCTTGATACGCTCATCCAACGCATCCAGGCGTTCATCGAAGGCCTTCAGGTTGCTCTGATAGCGAGCCGCATTGGCCGGATCGACCTTGGCCAGGTCAGCCGCCATTTTTGCTGCGATTACTCGCGCATTGACCGACGATAGCCACAAGTGTGCATCAAGACTGCCCGGGCGGTGGTCATGGTCGTGGTCGCTGTGGTCTTCTTCCTCATGGGAATGGCTGTCCTCGCCAAAGTGGCGCAACTTCATGCCCGGCAGCGCCTGAACAGCCACTGTGGCCTTGCTGCGGCTTCCCAGCACACGCGGAAGGAAGTTCTCCATGTCCGGGCCGATCCAGTACAGCAGGTCGGCATCGCCAACCCGCCGCACGTCAGAGGGGCGCAGCGCATAATGGTGGGGTGAAGCTCCGGGCGGCAGCAGCACGTCAGGGCTGCCAAGACCATCCTGCACGGCAGCGGCAATCTGCTGCAGGGGCTTGATACTGGTGAGCACACGCACGTCGGCCTGCGCGGAGAATGCGATGAAAGCGACAAACAGAACCAGGAATCGGGACACGGTGAATACTCGAGTCGTCAGAAACAGGTAACATAATAACGTCTCTGTCCAGAACCGTCGCTGCCCATGTCCATCACACCGCTGGCCAACCGTCCTCACGACCACTCCCATTGCGTACACAGCGCACTGGCTGAAGCCGACGCCTTGTGCACCCGCCAGGGCCTGCGCCTGACCGCCCTGCGCCGCCGTGTGCTGGAGCTGGTGTGGCAAAGCCACAAGCCGCTGGGCGCCTACGACATCCTCGCGGTGCTCAGTGAGCAGGACGGCCGCCGCGCCGCGCCGCCCACGGTGTACCGCGCGCTGGACTTCCTTCTGGAAAACGGCCTGGTGCATCGCATCGCGTCGCTCAACGCCTTCATCGGCTGCAGCCACCCCGAGCACGTGCACCAAGGCCAGTTTCTGATCTGTCGGGCCTGCCATGTGGCCATCGAGCTTGAGCAGAGCAGCATCAGCGAGGCGATCATCAACAGCGCCAAAGGTGTGGGTTTCACGGTCGAGACCCAGACCGTGGAAGTGGTCGGCCTGTGCGGTAGCTGCCGGAGCACGGCATGAGCGACGCCCTGATTCGCCTGGAGCAGGTCGGCGTCACCTTTGGCGGCGAGGCGGTGCTCGACAGCATCGACCTGTCGGTCGCCCCAGGCCAGATCGTCACCCTGATTGGCCCTAACGGGGCGGGCAAGACAACCCTGGTGCGCGCCGTACTTGGCCTGCTCAAGCCACATCGTGGCAAGGTATGGCGCAAGCCCAAGCTGCGCATTGGCTACATGCCGCAGAAGATTCAGGTTGATGCCACGCTGCCGCTGTCGGTGCTGCGCTTCCTGCGCCTGGTGCCCGGCGTAGACCGCGCGGCAGCCTTGTCGGCGCTGCAGGAAGTGGGTGCCGAGCAAGTCATCGACAGCCCGATCCAGACTATTTCCGGCGGCGAAATGCAACGCGTGCTGCTGGCCCGCGCCTTGCTGCGCGAACCCCAGTTGCTGGTGCTCGACGAACCGGTACAAGGAGTAGACGTAGTCGGCCAGACCGAGCTTTACAACCTCATCACCCGCCTGCGCGACCGCCACGGCTGCGGCGTGCTGATGGTGTCCCACGACCTGCACCTGGTCATGAGCGCCACCGACCAGGTGGTGTGCCTGAACCGCCACGTATGCTGCTCGGGCCACCCCGAGCAAGTCAGCGGTGACCCTGCGTTCGTCGAACTGTTCGGCAAAACCGCACCGAGCCTGGCCATCTACCACCACCATCACGACCACAGCCACGACCTGCATGGCTCGGTGGTCGCCCCTGGCACCCATGTTCACGGAGAGCACTGCAAGCATGGCTGACTTTCTTCTCTACGCCTTGCTTGCCGGCTTGTCCCTGGCACTGGTTGCAGGCCCACTGGGCTCTTTCGTGGTATGGCGGCGCATGGCCTACTTTGGCGACACCCTGTCTCACGCCGCCCTGCTCGGTGTAGCCCTGGGTTTCGCCTTGGATGTCAGCCCGGCACTGGCGGTAACCGTGGGCTGCCTGTTGCTGGCAATTCTGCTGGTGACATTGCAGCAACGCCAGCCGTTGGCCTCCGACACCCTCCTGGGCATCCTGGCCCCCAGCACCTTGTCGCTGGGCCTGGTGGTGCTGAGCTTCATGCACGATGTGCGCATCGACCTGATGGCTTACCTGTTCGGCGATCTGCTGGCCATCAGCCCAACCGACCTGGCCTGGATCCTCGGCGGCAGTGCACTGGTCCTGCTGCTGCTCGCTGTGCTGTGGCGGCCGCTACTGGCAGTTACCGTGCACGAAGAGCTGGCCATGGTCGAAGGCCTGCCCGTGGCCAGCCTACGCATGGCGCTGATGCTGCTGATTGCAGTGGTGATTGCAGTTGCCATGAAAATCGTTGGCGTGCTGCTGATCACCTCGCTGCTGATCATCCCTGCGGCTGCGGCACAGCGGCACGCCCGCTCACCAGAGCAGATGGCCTTGGGTGCCAGCCTGCTGGGCGTCTCTGCGGTCTGCGGCGGCCTGGCCATGTCCTGGTTCAAGGACACCCCCGCCGGGCCGTCGATCGTGGTCTGCGCCGCGGTGCTATTCTTGCTGAGCCTGGCCCTGCCAAAACGCTGAAAAGCAGGGCGTGTGCAGGCACGCCTTGCAACCTTTGGCCGGTAAAGGGTCTGTAAGGCCTATTTTCGAGCGTGCGCACCTGGGTGTAGACTTGCTCGCTTTTTGCGCAAATAGAGAGTCGCAGGAATGAAGCCGTTCGCCTCCCGTTATCTGCTTGTTGCCGCGTTTTCCCTGATCCTGGCTGCCTGCTCCAATGCGCCGGTCGACCAGGCCACCGCACCTGCCCAAGCAGATGCCTGGCAGCAGTTGCAACAGAACATCGCCAGCAACGAGCTGGCTACCGCCGAAGACCAGCTTGCAGCACTGCAGGCCCAGTCGCCGGATGATGCACGCCTGGAGCAATACCAGCGCCAATTGGCCGAAGCCTACCTGCAACGCAGCCAGATCGTCCTGCAGAAGGGCGATGTGAACGCGGCAGCTACTGCGCTGGCCCGTGCCCGGGCACTGATGCCGCAGGCGCCAGCAGTGACCGGCGGGGACGCCGTGACCCAGGCCCGCAAGGCCGAGCTGGAAAAGGCCGAGGCTGCGCTGAAGGCCGCCGAAGCCAAGCCCAAGGCACGCATCATCGACCCGACAGCGCCGAGCACCGTGGTGGCCTTGAAGACCACCGACAGCCGCGGGCTGCGCCGCCAACTGGACGACATTGCCGCGGATGTGGTGAATTACCAGTGTGAGGTGGTATTCCAGGTGCCGCGCACCGAGGATGCACCTTGGCTGAAGACCTTGCTGGAAAAACGCGTGCGCAAGATCGACGATGGGTTCGAGCTGAAGCAGAAGCATGAAATCCAGCGCTCGTTGCCGGCACAGGTGGTACTGGTCCCGCATCAGCAGTAAAAGCTTCGCGGGTAAATCCGCTCCTACAGCAGGAGCGGGTTTACCCGCGAAAAGGTCTTATCAGGCAGGAACAGCTTCAGCAGCCGCCTCCCGTTCCCACACCCGGTGACCTTCTACCGCTTTGACAAAGGCATCCACTGCCTTCTGCTCATCCCCAAGCAACAGCCCCTTGTCCTCCTTGAGCCCCAACGATTTCACCAATTCCTTGGTCAGCACCAGCGCCTTCAGGTGCTTGTAACCCTCCAGCAAGAAATGCTTGGCCAATCCGCTAGCCGCCAGCGCATCCGTAGAAGCCTTGCCCGCAGGCACGACAATCCCGTCGAACATGATCGAAGGCATCCCCTCCATCGACGCCGCTACTGGCAGTTGCTTGCCATCCGCCGCCTTCACCGGCGCCGAGGTCGGCCCCAGCAGCATCGGCCGGGCACTGTGCGCTTCCAGGGCCTTTACCAGTTTGTCCACGCTGACAGCGTCCACGCCATCGGCCACCAGCACGGCAATCTTGCGCCCCTTGATACCCACTGAACCTGGGTGGTTCATCTGGCTCAACGCAGGCGATTGCGCCAGCTGGCTACCCTTCACCTGCACCGTACCCGCTTTCGGCGCAGGGAGGCCCAGGTTGGCCGCAACTGCCGCCGCCAGCTTCAAGTCGATGTTGGCAAGAATTTCATTCACTTCCCGGGCACGGATATGTTCACGCTCCACTTTGCCCAACTCGAAGCTGTAAGCCTTGATGATGTGCTGTTGCTCGGTCGGGCTCATGCTCTGGAAGAACAGCCGCGCCTGCGAGAAGTGATCGCCGAACGACTCACTGCGCTGGCGAATCTTGTGCGCATCGATACGCTCCTGATAGCTCTCGAAGCCGCCGTCTTGCGCCGCAGGCGGGGTTTCCTTCGGCCAGCCGCCGTCAATCGAGTTGGGCTCGTAGGAAGCCCGGCCCTTGTGCACGACGTGCTGGTGCAGCGCATCACGCTGGTTGTTGTGGTTCGGCGATACCGGCCGGTTGATCGGTATCTGGTGGAAGTTCGGCCCACCCAGGCGGCTGATCTGGGTATCGGTGTACGAGAACAGTCGGCCCTGCAGCAGCGGGTCGTTGGTAAAGTCGATACCCGGTACGATATGGCCGGGACAGAACGCAACCTGTTCGACTTCGGCAAAGAAATTGTCCGGGTTACGGTTGAGCACCATCTTGCCCAGCGGCGTGACGGGTACCAGTTCCTCGGGGATGATCTTGGTCGGGTCCAACAGGTCGAAGTCGAATTTGTGTTCGTCAGCCTCAGGCACAATCTGCACGCCCAGCTCCCATTCCGGGTAGTCGCCGGTTTCGATGGCTTCCCATAGGTCACGGCGCTGGAAGTCGGTGTCCTTGCCCGCCAGTTTCTGGGCTTCGTCCCACAGCAGGGAATGCACGCCCTGACTTGGTTTCCAATGAAACTTGACGAAGCTGGCCACGCCCTCGGCATTGATCAGGCGGAAAGTATGCACGCCAAAGCCTTCCATCATTCGAAGGCTGCGCGGGATCGCGCGGTCAGACATGGCCCACATGACCATATGAGCCGACTCCGGCACCAGCGAGACGAAATCCCAGAAGGTGTCATGAGCTGAACCACCGGTAGGTATCTCGTTGTGTGGCTCTGGCTTGACCGCGTGGACAAAATCGGGGAACTTGATGGCATCCTGGATGAAAAACACAGGCATGTTGTTGCCAACCAAGTCGAAATTGCCTTCATCTGTATAGAACTTGACGGCAAAGCCACGCACATCTCGCACCGTATCGCCAGAACCGCGTGGGCCCTGAACCGTCGAGAAGCGGACAAAAACCGGGGTGATCTTTTCCGGATCTTGCAGGAAGCCGGCCTTGGTCAGCTCGGCGTGATTGCCATAGCTCTGGAAGAACCCGTGTGCCCCGGTACCGCGGGCGTGCACGATGCGCTCGGGGATACGCTCATGGTCGAAGTGGGTGATCTTCTCGCGCATGATGAAGTCTTCAAGCAGCGACGGCCCGCGATCACCCGCCTTGAGGGAGTTCTGGTTGTCAGCAATGCGCACGCCTTGGTTGGTGCGCAGCGCATGCCCGGTCGCATCGCTGCGGTCGGCCTCCAGGCTCTGCAGCTTGGCATTGGTATTGGCCCGGTCGGGGGTCTGGGTGCCGGCGGCCTCGCTGTGCTTGGGCGCATCCGTTTTCTTGCTGGGCATGATCGGCTCTCCTCATCAGTCTTAAGGCGTGCCCGTTCAGGGCTTGTGCAAGTAGTGACTGGAGGGCGTTGCCGAGCGTTCAATCAGGATTACCGGTTGTCGCGATATGCCCGATGGATTGGTGCATGACGAAATAAATGCTAAGAACAGCTATGGGAAAAGGCTAAAATGCGCGACCCCAGCTAACCGCTGACCCAAATTTCAATGCGCCCCACAAGGTTCGCTACGTGATCGAGTTCCAACAGGTACATAAAACCTACCGCGTTGCCGGTAGGGAAATCCCCGCACTGAATCCGACCAGCCTGACCATCGAAGATGGCCAGGTGTTCGGCCTGATCGGCCATTCCGGCGCCGGCAAAAGCACCATGCTGCGCCTGATCAACCGCCTGGAGGAACCCTCCGGCGGCAAGATCATCGTCGACGGCGAAGACGTCACCGCGTTCAACGCCAGCCAGTTGCGCGGCTTCCGCCAGCAGGTCGGGATGATTTTCCAGCACTTCAACCTGCTGGCCTCCAAGACCGTCGCCGACAACGTCGCCCTGCCGCTGGCCCTGGCCGGGGAGCTGTCGCGCAGCGAAATCGACAAGCGAGTCACCGAGCTGTTGGCTCGCGTTGGCCTGTCGGACCACGCCAAGAAGTACCCGGCACAGCTGTCCGGTGGCCAGAAGCAGCGCGTCGGTATCGCCCGCGCCCTGTCGACCAACCCGAAGATCCTGCTATGCGACGAGGCCACCAGTGCCCTTGACCCGCAAACCACGGCCTCAGTTCTGCAACTGCTGGCCGAGATCAACCGTGAACTGAAGCTGACCATCGTGCTGATCACCCACGAGATGGACGTGATCCGCCGTGTCTGCGACTGCGTGGCAGTGATGGACGCCGGTAAGATCGTCGAGCAAGGCTCGGTGGCCGAGGTGTTCCTGCACCCGCAGCATCCCACCACCAAGCGCTTCGTCCAGGAAGACGAGCAGGTCGACGAAGGCGAGCAGCGCGACGACTTTGCCCACGTTCCAGGCCGTATCGTACGCCTGACCTTCCAGGGCGACGCCACCTACGCGCCGCTGCTGGGCACCGTAGCCCGCGAAACCGGTGTCGACTACAGCATCCTCGCCGGGCGTATCGACCGCATCAAGGATGTCCCCTATGGCCAGCTCACTCTCGCCCTGATCGGCGGAGACATGGAAGCGGCGTTCGCCCGCTTCAAGGCAGCTGACGTACATATGGAGGTACTGCGTTGATGGACGCTCTGAGTTTCTTCGCCAACGTCGACTGGGCCGAAATCTGGCTGGCCACCGTCGATACCATGATCATGCTGTTCGGCTCGCTGTTCTTCACCGTGCTGCTGGGCCTGCCACTGGGTGTGCTGCTGTTCCTCTGCGGGCCAAAGCAGATGTTCGAACAAAAAGGCGTCTATGCCCTGCTGTCGCTGGTGGTCAACATCCTGCGCTCGCTGCCATTCATCATTTTGCTGATCGTGATGATCCCGTTCACCGTGCTGATCACCGGTACCTCGCTGGGCGTTGCAGGCGCCATCCCGCCGCTGGTGGTGGGTGCCACGCCGTTCTTTGCACGCCTGGTTGAAACCGCCCTGCGTGAAGTGGACCGCGGCATCATCGAGGCCACCCAGTCGATGGGCGCCACCACCCGCCAGATCATCACCAGTGCGCTGCTGCCGGAGGCCCGTCCGGGCATCTTCGCGGCCATTACCGTGACCGCCATCACCCTGGTTTCTTACACCGCCATGGCTGGTGTGGTGGGTGCCGGTGGCCTTGGCGACCTGGCTATCCGCTTCGGTTACCAGCGTTTCCAGACCGATGTGATGGTAGTGACCGTGGTACTGCTGCTGGTACTGGTTCAAGTCCTGCAGAGCGTGGGCGACAAACTGGTCGTGCATTTTTCCCGTAAGTAACCCCAATGGGGTCGGCCTGGCCGACCCGTTCGGGGGCCGTCGCGGCCCTCACAAGGAGTGATCAATGAAGAAGCTGCTTGCTGTCGCTGCCGCTGTCGCGGCCTTCTCGGCCCAGGCCGATACCCTCACCGTCGCCGCCACCCCGGTGCCGCACGCCGAGATCCTCAACTTCGTCAAACCACAACTGGCGAAAGAAGGCGTAGAGCTGAAGGTCAAGGAATTCACCGACTACATCCAGCCGAACGTGCAGGTGGCCGAAAAGCGCCTGGACGCCAACTTCTTCCAGCACCAGCCTTACCTGGATGAGTTCAACAAGGCCAAGGGCACCAGCCTGGTGAGCGTGGCCGGCGTGCACATCGAGCCACTGGGCGTGTATTCGACCAAGATCAAGAAGCTGGACGAGCTGTCCTCCGGTGCCACCGTGGTCATCCCCAACGACGCCACCAACGGCGGCCGCGCCTTGCTGCTGCTGGACAAGGCTGGTGTGATCAAGCTCAAGGACAACAAGAACATCCTGTCGACCGTGAAGGATGTTGCCGAAAACCCGAAAAACGTGAAGTTCCGTGAGCTGGAAGCCGCCACCATCCCGCGTGTGCTGACCCAGGTAGATGCAGCCCTGATCAACACCAACTACGCGCTGGAAGCCAAGCTGAACCCGGAAAAAGACGCGCTGGCCATCGAGGGCAGCGACTCGCCTTACGTGAACATCCTGGTTGCCCGCCCGGACAACAAGGACTCGGACGACATGAAGAAACTGGCGGCTGCACTGCACTCGCCCGAGGTGAAGCAGTTCATCATCGAGAAGTACAAAGGCGCTGTGGTTCCGGCGTTCTGAGCCGAACTATCACGCTGGACTCTTCGCGGGTAAACCCGCCCCTACACACATCGTTGTAGGAGCGGGTTTACCCGCGAAGCGTTTGGGGCTGACTCAATCCCGCTTGACCAGCCCCGGCAACTGCGCCCCCAGCTTCTGGTTGTTGAACGGCGCCCGAATGAACCCCCGCTGTCGCCCATCCGGCCCGACAATCGCCAGGTTACCGCTGTGATCCACGGTATACCCCGGCTTGCTGGTATCCGCCGGAATGAACGGAATGCTCAAGGCATTGGCCAGCTTCTGGGTATCCTCGATCGACCCCGCCACCCCGACAAAGTCCTTGTCGAAATAGCCCAGATACTGCTTCAGCTGGTTCGGCGTGTCGCGGTTAGGGTCCACACTCACCAACACCACCTGCAGCCGGTCGACGGCATCCTTGGGCAGCTCGCTCTTCACCTGGCGCAGCTGGGCCAGAGTGGTCGGGCAGATATCCGGGCAGTAGGTGTAGCCAAAGAACAGCAGCGACCATTTGCCCTTGAGGGCATCCATCTGCACCGGCTGGCCGTCCTGGTTGGTCATGGTGACATCGGCCACGGCGCGGCTCTGCGGCAGCAGGATGATGCCCGCATCGATCAGTTCGGCAGGGTTAGGCTGGTCACGACCATTAAGCACCTTGTTGACGGTAAGGCCCATGATCAACGCGACCAGGGCAACGAGGATGAAGACGGTTTTCTGGGTTCGGGTCATAGGTTCAGCAACAGGTAGTGGTCAAGAAGCAACGCAATGAACAGCGCGAACAGGTAGCCGATAGAGTACTTGAAGGTGCCGATCGCCGCGTGCGGCCGGCTGCTACGGTACAACACCCAGGCCCAATGCAGGAAGCGCAGGCCCAAAGCCAGGGCACAGGCCAGGTACAGCGGGCCACTCATGTGGATGGCATACGGGAGCAGGCTCACTGCCAGCAAGATCAGGGTGTACAGCAGGATATGCAGCTTGGTGTAGTACTCGCCATGGGTCACCGGCAACATCGGGATATCGGCCTTGGCGTATTCTTCCTTGCGGTGGATGGCCAGCGCCCAGAAATGCGGCGGGGTCCAGGCGAAAATGATCAGCACAAGCAGCAAGGGTTCGGCACTGACATGGCCGCTTACCGCCACCCAGCCGAGCAACGGCGGAGCGGCACCGGCCAGGCCACCGATGACGATGTTCTGGGGCGTGGCGCGCTTGAGAAAGCCAGTGTAGAGCACCGCATAACCGAGTAATGAGGCCAGGGTCAGCCAGGCGGTGAGGGCGTTGGTGAACATCAGCAGCAGGACCATGCCCAACAGGGCCAGGGCCAAGGCGAACAACAGCGCCGGCAGTGGCTCGACTCGGCCTTGGGCCAAAGGCCGTTTGTGGGTGCGCGCCATCAGCGCATCGATGCGCCGATCCACCACATGATTGACCACCGCCGCGCCACCCGCGCACAGGCCAATGCCCAGGTTGCCAAACAACAGCACGCTCCAGCTGACGCCCGCCCGGGTGGCCAGGAACATGCCCGCCAGCGAGGTGATCAGCATCAGCACCACCACCTTGGGCTTGGTCAGCTCAAGGTAATCGCGCCAGCGAGCCCGTCGTACGCTTAGAAGCGTCGCCACGAGTCGTTCCTCATATGATGGGAAATGCCCACCCCGACCACGGGCCGCAGACGCCAGCCATGGCCGACACCCACTCGAACCTTGTCGACCACTCGAATGCGGTAGTTCACCAGCACCATGCTCAGCAGCAGCATCGCCCCGCCGGCATTGTGCGCAACAGCCACCGCCAGCGGCAGGTGGAACACCACGTTGCTGATGCCCAGGCCCACTTGCAGGGCCAGCGCCAGCAGCACCAGCCGCGCCAGGCCGGGGAGACCACAGCGGTGCAGCTTCCAGCTGAGCATCAGCAGCACGCAGGTCACCAGCAGCGCGCCCAGCCTGTGGCTGATGTGGATGGCCGTGCGCGCATCACTGTCCAGCTGTCCGCCCAGGTAATTGGGGCCGACGTGCTGGGTCAGGTGGAAGCCGTTGCTGAAGTCCGCCGCCGGCCACCACTGGCCATGGCAAGTCGGCAGGTCGATGCAGGCCACGGCGGCGTAGTTGGCGCTGACCCAACCGCCCAGGGCGATCTGGCCGATTACCACCAGCAGCGCCAGCGCAGCGATCCGGCGCAGGCTCAGCGGCAGTTTCGGCAAGGGCGCAAAGGCCCGGGACAGACGCAGAGACAACAGGAACAGCAAGCTCAACGTGGTAAAGCCACCCAGCAAGTGCGCCGTGACCACCTGCGGCCATAGCTTCAGGGTGACCGTCCACATACCGAAGGCTGCCTGGGCCAGCACCACACCCAGTAGCAGCATCGGCAGGCGATAAGGCTGCCCATCACGGGCATGCCGGCGCATTGCCTGGAAAGCGAGCAGGGCGATCACCACGGCCAGACTACCGGCAAAGTAGCGGTGGACCATCTCGGCCCAGCCCTTGGCAGCTTCCACCGGGTGCTCAGGAAAGTGCAGCTCGGCATGGGCCAACTGCGCTTCACTCTTGGGCACGCTGATAAACCCATAGCACCCCGGCCAGTCGGGGCAACCGAGGCCGGCGTGGGTCAGGCGGGTATAGGCACCGAGCAGGACGACCAGCAGTGCCAGCAGGGTGGCGAACACAGCAAGGCGAAATCCAGGTCTGGCCATGGCAGGCTCCTAGCCGATGTTGGACAGCTTGAGCAGGTGGCGCAGGTCATCCAGCACGTGCTTGCCGTTGACCTTGCCGTCGTAGCGCAGCACCAGGTTGCCGTGCGGGTCGACGATCCACAGCTGCGGGCCGGGCTCGGCAACCTTCTGCTGGTAACGTTGTGCATCCAGCGGGTAGCGCTGCAACTGCGGGTACTCGCGGCCGAGCAGTGCCTGATAGTCGGCACTCAGCGGCTGGGCGGCGGCCAGCGCGTGGCTGGCGCGGCTGGCATCACGCCCCAGCCCGACCTGAATCTGCCGAGCCAGGTACACCAGGCGCTGACAGTCTTCGGTGCAAGCCTGGGGTGCGCTGACCAGCAACTGCCAGCGATCGTCCTGCCCCGCCACGCCGAGATCGGCACGACTTTCCCCATTGCCAATCATGGCGCCATGGTAGCTGCGGCCTTCCGGCACCCAGAATTTGAGCTTGTACATGCTGGTAGCCAGAACCATCGGCCCAAGCACCACCAGCAGAATAAGCAACAGCTGCAAACGCCCACGGGCTCTGGGTTTGCTACGTTCAGGCGCGTCCAGTGGAGTGGCGGTGGCCATGGCGTTTCTCCTTGTTTTGGTGCCAGCCGAAGTAGAGGTAGAGCAGAACCAGAGCGGTCGCCAGGGCAAACCACTGCACGGCATAGCCCACATGTTTTTCGGGGCTCATGGCGACAACCGGCCAGTCCAGGCGATAGCTCGCCGGGCCCGGTTCCAGGCGCAATTCCTGGGCGAAGCCTTCACGATCAAGCTGTTGCCATAGCAGCGCTGCATCGATAGCGGTCAACAGATGTGGCCATTGCCCGCCGATGGGGTCCGGGTGCAGCTGGAAGGTGCTGCCAGGCGCGACATACACAGAGGTATCCAGCGCCAAGGCCTGGGCAGGGGTTTCGAAGTGCACCGGCACCCGGCGGTCCATCCATGGCAGCCAGCCACGATTGATCAGCAACCACAGGCCGCTGGCTTGGTCGTGAAAGGGCTGCAGCAGCTCGACACCGGCTTTACCGTCGCGCATGCGGTTGTCCAGCAGCACGCTGTGCTCGGCGTCGAAGCGCCCATACAGGTGCACGCGGCGGAAGGCGTTGTCTTCTTGTGAGAGGAGCTGGGCGGCGGCGATCGGCGCTTCAATCCGCCGTTCTGCATAGGTGGCCAGCAGCACGCGCTTTTCCTCGGCACGGCCGAGTTGCCAGCAACCAAGCGCAATTAACCCCGGCAGCAGTGCAAGCACCACCAGCGTCGGTACCCAGCCTGGGCGAAACGGCCTCACAGGCGCCTCGCTATACTTATCCACATCACCGCATCCCCCCGGAGTAACGCCATGCTCAAGGCCGCGATTGTCCTGATGCTGTTGGCCACCATTGCCAGCCTGTTCAGTGGCCTGGTGTTTCTGGTCAAAGATGATGAAAACTCGACCCGTCTGCTAAAGGCCCTGACTGTACGGGTGACCCTGGCAGCCCTGACCATAGGCCTGGTCGCCTGGGGCTTGATCAGCGGTCAATTGGTCTCCCAAGCCCCTTTCTGAAGTTCTCACCCGCCCCTACAGGGTTTTCGTATTCACAACACATAGACAAAGATGAACAACCCCACCCACACCACATCGACGAAGTGCCAGTACCAACTGGCCGCCTCGAAGCCGAAGTGTTTTTCCGGGTTGAAATGCCCGCGCAGAATGCGCACGAACATCACAATCAGAATGATCGTGCCCAATGTCACGTGGGCACCGTGGAAGCCGGTCAGCATGAAAAACGTCGCACCGTAGATTCCTGAGCCCAGTGTCAGCCCCAGCTTGGTATAGGCCTCGTAGTACTCGAAGGCCTGCAGCGCGATAAAACTGATGCCCAGGACAATGGTCAGCGCCATCCAGAATTTCAGCGGACCGCGGTGGTCACGGCGCAAGGCGTGGTGGGCAATGGTGATTGTCACACTGGAACTGACCAGCAGGATGGTGTTGATCAGCGGCAGGTGCCACGGGTCGATCACCTCCTTGGGGGGAGGGAACAGCTTGGGGTCGGGGGTGTGCAGCAGCGGCCAGGTGAATTCGAAGGTTGGCCACAGCATGTGCGCAACACCTTTGGCCCCTTCGCCACCCAGCCAAGGTCCCGCCAGTACGCGTACATAGAACAGCGCACCGAAGAAGGCCAGGAAGAACATCACTTCGGAGAAGATGAACCAGCTCATGCCCCAGCGGAACGAGCGGTCCAGCTGCGGGCTGTACAACCCGGCGCGGCTCTCCTTGACCACTGCCCCAAACCAGCCGAACAGCATGTAGGCCAGAAACAACGCACCCACGAAGAAAATCAGCGGCCCGTGCGAATCCGGGTGGCCCGCCTTCATGTCGTTGAACCAGGTGCCCAGGCCGAATACCGTGATGAACATGCCGATGGTGGCGATGATCGGCCATTTGCTCTGCGCCGGAACGTAGTAATGCTCATGACTTGCCATTGCTGTTCTCCTTCCCTTAACGGGCGCCCTGGACGTCCTGGGCCGCGACATGCGCGACCGGCGGGTGGCGAGCGGTGATGTCGAACAAGGTGTAGGCCAGCGTCAGGTGCTTCACGCTGGCCGGCAGGTCGCGGTCGACGATAAAGCGCACTGGCATCTCGATACGTTCGCCGGGCTGCAGCACCTGCTGGGTAAAGCAGAAGCACTCGGTCTTGTGGAAGTAGGCCGCGGCCTCGGCCGGGGTAATGCTGGGTATTGCCTGTGCACTCATCGGCCGGTCGGTCGGGTTGTGGGCAATGAAGATCATCTGATTCACCGCCCCCGGGTTGACCTCCAGTTGGTCGGCAGTGGAGTAGAAGTCCCAGACCATGTCGCTGGCATTGGTCGACATGAACTGCACCCGCACCGCACGGGTCGGGTCACTGACCTGGCTACCTTCGTATTGGCCGCCGGTCTTGCCGTTGATACCGAAGGCTCTGCACATCACGTCGTAGATCGGCACCAGCGCGAAGCCGAAGGCGAACATCACCACCGTCAGCATCAACAGGCGCGTTACCAGGCGTTTCACCGACAGGCCGTTCATGGCGGGTTCCTATTTCACTTCCGGGGGTGTCTGGAAGGTGTGGTAGGGCGCAGGCGAAGGTATCGACCACTCAAGGCCCTCGGCGCCATCCCAGGGTTTTGCCGGTGCCGGCGCGCCCCCGCGGATGCACTTGATGACAATGAACAGGAAGAAGATCTGCGTGGCGCCGAACATGAACGCGCCGATCGACGACACCATGTTGAAATCGGCGAACTGCAGGTTGTAGTCGGGGATGCGCCGCGGCATGCCGGCCAAACCTACGAAGTGCATGGGGAAGAAGGCCATGTTCATGCCGACGAACGACAGCCAGAAGTGCAGTTTGCCGAGGGTTTCGTCGTACATGTGGCCAGTCCATTTCGGCAGCCAGTAGTAGGCCGAGGCGAAGATGCCGAAGATTGCACCAGGTACCAGTACGTAATGGAAATGCGCCACCACGAAGTAAGTGTCGTGGTACTGGAAGTCCGCCGGGGCGATCGCCAGCATCAGCCCGGAGAAACCACCGATGGTGAACAGGATGACAAAGGCGATGGCGAACAGCATCGGCGTTTCGAAGGTGAGCGAACCTTCCCACATGGTGCTGACCCAGTTGAATACCTTCACCCCGGTGGGCACCGCAATCAGCATGGTGGCGTACATGAAGAACAACTCGCCGACCACCGGGATACCGACCACGAACATATGGTGGGCCCAGACGATGAATGACAGGAAGGCAATGGCGCCGGTGGCATACACCATCGAGGTATAACCGAACAGCGGCTTGCGCGAGAACGCCGGGATGATCGAGCTGACGGCGCCGAAGGCCGGCAGGATCATGATGTACACCTCAGGGTGACCGAAGAACCAGAACACATGCTGAAACAGCACCGGGTCACCGCCACCTGCGGCACTGAAAAAGCTGGTACCGAAGTGGATGTCCATCAGCATCATGGTTACCACGCCGGCCAGCACCGGCATCACCGCAATCAGCAGGAACGCGGTAATCAACCAGGTCCAGACGAACAGCGGCATTTTCATCAGCGTCATGCCGGGGGCACGCAGGTTGAGGATGGTGGCAATCACGTTGATCGCCCCCATGATCGAACTGATACCCATCAGGTGGATGGCGAAGATGAAGAAGGTGACGCTGGCTGGCGCATAGGTGGTGGAAAGCGGCGCGTAGAACGTCCAGCCAAAGTTCGGCCCTCCGCCCGGGCTGAACAGGGTCGATACCAGCAGCAGGAAGGCCGCCGGCAGCAGCCAGAAGCTGAAGTTGTTCATCCGTGGCAGTGCCATGTCGGGCGCGCCGACCATCAGCGGGATCATCCAGTTGGCCAGACCGACGAAGGCCGGCATCACCGCGCCGAACACCATGATCAGGCCATGCATGGTGGTCATCTGGTTGAAGAACTCCGGCTCCACGATCTGCAAGCCAGGCTGGAACAACTCGGCGCGGATCACCATCGCGAACGAGCCACCCAGCAGGAACATGATGAAACTGAACCACAGGTACATCGTGCCGATGTCTTTATGGTTGGTGGTTAGCACCCAGCGCATCAGGCCCTTGGCCGGGCCGTGCGCATGGTCGTGGCCGTGGGCGTGGTCGTCGATCACTGCACTCATGTCCTGTCTCCTGCAATCCATTGATTGCCGCGAGTAACCCGGTTCACTTGGCTTCTGCCTGCTTCAGCGCCAGCACGTCCTTCGGCGTGACCATGTCGCCTTTGTTGTTGCCCCAGGCATTGCGCTCGTAGGTGACCACAGCAGCGATGTCGACTTCCGACAGCTGCTTGCCGAAAGCGGCCATGGCCGTGCCGGGCTTGCCATGGAAGACAATGCTCAGGTGGTCTTCCTTCGGCCCGGTGGCAATCTTCGAGCCCTTTAGCGCCGGGAACATTGGTGGCAGGCCCTGGCCTTCGGCCTGGTGACAGGCCACGCAGGCGGTGTGGTAGACCTTGTCGCCACGCTCCACCAGCTCTTCCAGGGTCCATTCCTTGCTGGTCAGCTCCTTGAGCTTGGCGGCTTCAGCCTTGCGCTCGCCCAGCCAGGTGTCGTAGTCGGCCTTGGACTTGACCTCGACCACCACCGGCATGAAGCCGTGGTCCTTGCCGCACAGTTCGGTGCACTGGCCGCGGTAGATGCCTGGCTTTTCGATACGGGTCCAGGCTTCGTTGACAAAGCCTGGGATGGCGTCGCGTTTGACCGCGAAGGCCGGCACCCACCAGGAGTGGATGACATCGGCGGCGGTCACCAGGAAACGCACCTTGGCCCCCACCGGCAGCACCAGCGGCTGGTCGACTTCCAGCAGGTAATGCTCATCCTTGGGCGCCTTGTTGTGAATCTGGTCGGTGGGGGTGGCCAGGTTGCTGAAGAATTCCACGTCCTGGCCCAGGTATTTGTAGTGCCATTTCCACTGGTAGCCGGTGACCTGGACGTCGATGTCCGACTCGCTGGCGTCATAGATGTCGATCAAGGTCTTGGTAGCCGGAATGGCCATCACCACCAGAATCAGGAAGGGCACCACCGTCCAGAGAATTTCCACCCACGTGTGCTCATGGAAATGCGCGGCCTGCTGGCCAGTGGAGCGGCGGTGGATGACCATGGACCAGAACATCGCGCCAAACACCACGATGCCGATGATCACGCAGATCCAGAAGATGGTCATGTGCAGGTCGAAGACGGCGTTGGAGACCTCCGTCGCCCCTGGGTGCATGTTCACGGTCCAGGCGGCGTTCGCCTGGCCATAAACCGACCACAACAGGAGGCCCATCCAGACATGTGGATGTCGCATCATTGCGGGTTCCCCTTCTAATTCTTGTTGTCCCGGAGGCGTGGCCTGCGGCAAGAGGGAACGGCGGTCAAGACTGCATGGCTTCGACGACCGAGCCCCTGCTAAAAGCAGTCGGGCCTCATCAACGAATCACGTTCAACGGGAGTATAGACAGCGACCAATGGCACGCAATGAAGCCTGTGAAATGAACTTCATGAAATGGCTGAATGGCCTGAAAACCGCGTGCTTGATAGGGCATGGCGTAATAATGGCAGAGCCATATGCCTGATAGCGCACACGTTTGCGTGGCTTATAACAAATACGTCTTAGGTATTCTGTATACCGAGCTAATTTAGTGTCTTCCGTTTGAAACGTAATGTCCCTGGAGTTGTCATGAACATCGCTGCTGTACGCGAGCAGGTAAGCCAAGCCCATCAACATGAAGGCCAGACCGGCCAATTGAAACAGCGTCTCGAGCTGCAACTGCCCCACCTGCACCCCTCGATCCGACTGCCTGAGCAGGACGCCCAGGGTACTTTGGCGCGCTTCGTCAGCGCCTACATCGACCAGGTTCCGGAATTGCTGGAGGCCGCCCACGAGGTCGCCCGCGAAGCCGGGATCGAATCGCAGATCAAACCTGTACTGAAAATTGCCGAAGCCTACTTCCTGCAGCCGCCCAGCTTGATGCAAGGGCATGTAGGCCTGGACTGCCTTCTGGATGAAGCCTACCTGGCGCACCGCCTGGTGGAAGAGGTGAATGACTTGTACATTCGCCACTTCCAGCAGCCGTTGATCCCGGTCGATACCACTGTCGCCAACCTGATTGCCCACCAGTTGATTGGCGAAAGCTTTGCCAACCAGCTGGATGAAGTGGTGCACCACTCGGTCGACGAAATGCTCAATGACGAGAGCTTTGCGGTTGAATCGGTGGAGGCCTATCGAGAGAAGCTGAGCAGCCCGGCAACTGGCGCAGCGTGGAAGCGCTGGCCGTGCCTGTCGCGCCAACTGGGTGTCGAGCTGGGTCAGCCGGCCTGATATACCTGTCACGGCGTAGGTGCATCGGTGGTTCGGCGCAGGCCGTCGTAGGAGCGGGTTCACCCGCGAAAGGGCCGGCCCTGCTGGCCAATCTCCACCCACCGATCACCGTTGCCGCCACTACCGTATTCGCGGGTAAACCCGCTCCTACGCCCCAACCCCCGCCGTAGTCCGCAACCGCCCCTCGATCCGCCGCTTAAGGCGCCGCTGCTCGATCAACAAGCGCGAACCATTGGCAGAATTGCTGCGGCTCCAGTCCTCCAGCAATTCAAGGCACGAGTGGTCGATATAACTCAGGTTCCCCAGTGGCACATGCAGCGTGGTGCCCACCGGTACGGTATCCAGCACCTGGGTCAGCGCCGGCACCTTCAGGAAGGTCGCCGCGCCACTGAGGCGCAGTTCCATATGCCCATCCTTGGCCAGGCTCACCAGGTTTATCTTCAACCGCGCCGCCTTGAACGCCAGCTTCAGCAAGGTCAGGGCAAAGCCCAGCAGTACACCGGTCAGCAGGTCGGTAAAGATGATCGCCAGCGCAGTCGCCGCATAGGTGAACATCGGCATGCGCCCATAACGGCCCAGCCCGCGAAACGCCTTGAAGTCGACCAGTTTGACCCCGGTAAACACCAGCACCCCCGCCAGGCTCGCCACCGGGATTTGCTGCAGCACGCTGCTCAGCGCTACCACGAAGGCCAGCAACCACAAGCCATGGAAGATTGCCGAGGCCCGGGTTTGCGCCCCCGCCTGGACGTTGGCCGAGCTGCGCACGATCACCCCGGTCATTGGCAAAGCACCCAGCACCCCGCAAAGCATGTTGCCAATGCCTTGGGCTGAAAGCTCGCGGTCAAAATCCGAGCGCTGACCACTGTGCATGCGATCGACCGCTGCAGCCGACAGCAGGGTTTCGGCACTGGCGATGAAAGCGAGGGCAAAGGCAGCGACCAGCAGAGCAGGGTCAGCCAGTTGCATCAGGTCACCCGGGCGAATCCAGTCAATGGCCTCGGTCAGGTCTGCCGGCACTTGCACGCGGTTCACCGGCAGGACCAGCCACATGCTGATGGCGGTCATGCTTGCGACGCCGAGCAGGGCACCCGGCACGAAGCGCAGCCGCTGCGGCCGAAGGCGCTCCCAGCCCCACATGATGGCGATGGTCCCCAAGCCTAGCGCACCGGCCATCCAGCCTGAGCCAACGCTTTCCTGTGGCAGGGCTGCCGCCACGGTTGCCGGGAACGCCAGCAGGTTCTGCAGACCTGACGGTTGCGGCGCGGTGTCGAACATCACATGAACCTGAGACAGCACGATCAACACGCCAATCCCCGCCAGCATGCCGTACACCACCGCCGGCGCAGTGACGCGGAACCAGCAGCCCAGACGCAGACGCCCGGCCAGTAACTGCAGCAGGCCGGCCAACAGCAGGATCGGCCCAAGCATGGCCATACCATGTTGGCGCACCAGCTCGAACACCAATACCGCCAGACCAGCGGCCGGACCGCTCACCTGCAGCGGCGAGCCGGCAAGGAAACCCACGACAATGCCGCCGATAATTCCGGTAATCAGGCCTTTCGCCGGAGGCATGCCCGAGGCGATCGCAATGCCCATGCACAACGGCAGGGCCACCAGGAAGACCACCACCGACGCCAGCAACTCACGCGGCAGGGCCGCTTTCAACTGTGTAATGTTCACCGTGTTTCTCCTTTCTCTAAACACACGGCCATTCCCCTGGCCGTGGGCACATTTGCCCCTGAAGAGCGCGCAAGCGCAGGCCGCCAGCGGGCTTGCCGGCAGGGCAGTCAGGGAATTCAAGGCAGCCGAAGGCCGCGCCACACCCCACAGGGTGCAGCCGGCTATCAAGGTTCTAGCGGCGGACGGGTCGCTTAGTAGCGGCCTCTCGGAGTGGCGCAGGGCACGGGTTCACCCGCGGCCAAGGGCAGGAAGCTGTCGCTGGCAGCGTCATAGGCTTCGATCTTGCTGGTCTCGATGTCGTACACCCAACCATGAATGAACAGCTCACCGGCCGCCAGGCGCGAAGCCACCGAAGGATGGGTGCGCAAGTGATGCAACTGGGCGATGACGTTTTCT
Organism: Pseudomonas sp. zjy_15; assembly: GCF_043101865.1. Lineage (NCBI taxonomy): Bacteria > Pseudomonadati > Pseudomonadota > Gammaproteobacteria > Pseudomonadales > Pseudomonadaceae > Pseudomonas > Pseudomonas sp. zjy_15. The sequence goes on along the minus strand of NZ_JBICII010000024.1, from coordinate 17,250 downwards.
TTGGTCAGCACTTGCATCGTCTCGTGTTCGCTGCCGCAGGAGCAGTTGTTCTCGACCACGGTGCGGGCCACTTCAGCGTGGCGCAACCAGGCGCCAACGGTAGGCATCTTGGTCAGCGACTGCGGGTTGAGTACCGCACGCATGGCGCCACAGTCGGAGTGGCCACAGATGATGATGTGGTGCACTTTAAGCGCCATCACGGCGTACTCGATGGCGCTGGAAACACCCCCGTTCATCTGGCCATAAGGCGGTACCACGTTACCCACGTTACGGGTTACGAACAGGTCGCCTGGCGAGCTCTGGGTGATCAGCTCGGGAACGATGCGCGAATCGGCACAGGTGATGAACATGGCGCGTGGTGTTTGCGCGGTGGCGAGCTTCTTGAACAGCTCTTGCTGATCCGGGAAAACATCATGGTGAAAGCGCAGGAAGCCGTCGACGATGTGCTTAAGGGCAGCATCGGCGCTTTCCGCGGGGACCTGCGGTACGACCTTGGATGGGTCCTTGACGGGCATGATTCATCCTCTTGACGGTGTGTAGGTAAATCCATTTTACCGGTGAAAGATTCAGGCTATGCAGGGTTTTAGATGACACGCACGGGCCATAGATCACAGTCGGTGTGGACTTATTACCTACGCTAGCGGGGAAAACTTAACTGAAACTTAATTAGAAGGCTCTAGAACGGGCGTTCCAGAGAAAAAGGCGGGAGTTGGATAATAGCAAAAAAACATCAGTTGCCAATATGTATTAGCACAATTATTGGTTGTTATTAGTTGCGTTGTGAGCAATGCGCAGCCCCTGTGGGGGCGGGTTCATGTCAGAACAGCGCCATCTGCCCACCCGGCGGGCAAAACGCCGAGCAATCCAGCGCCTGCGCCTCGCGCCCTTCGAAGTCCAGCCGCTTCATTGCCTTGGCAAAGCGCTGCGCCAGTAACTCGGCAAACACCCCTTCACCACGCATGCGCACGCCAAACCGGCTGTCGTACAGCTCGCCGCCGCGGCTCTGGCGGATCAGGCTCAGAACATGCGCCGCCCGCTGCGGGTAATGGTCCTGCAACCATTGCTCGAACAACGGCGCCACCTCGCGCGGCAAGCGCAGCATCATGTAGGCCGCACTCTGTGCGCCAGCCTCCCTGGCCGCCTCCAGCAGGCGCTCCAGCTCACTGTCGTTGATCATCGGAATCATCGGCGAACACAAAACGCCCACCGGTACGCCCGCTTCACGCAATACCCGGATGGCCCTCAACCTTGCACCGGGTGAAGCCGCTCGGGGTTCGAGCACCCGTTTGAGACCATCGTCCAGCGTAGTCAGGCTGATCATCACCCGTGCCAGGCGCTGGCGGGCCATCTCGGCCAGCAGGTCGAGGTCGCGCAGCACCAGTGAACCCTTGGTGACAATGGTCACCGGGTGACGGAAACGCAGTAACACTTCAAGCAAGCGCCGGGTCAATAACTGTTCCCGCTCGATCGGCTGGTAGGGGTCGGTGTTGGAGCCGAGATTGATCGGCGCGCACACGTAGCCCGGTTTGCTCAATTGCTGTGCCAGCACCTCGGCGGCGTTGGTCTTGGCAATCAGTTTGGTCTCGAAATCCAGGCCGGGAGAAAGGTCCCAGTAGGCGTGTGAGGGGCGGGCATAGCAGTAGATGCAGCCATGCTCACAGCCACGGTAAGGGTTGATGGAGCGATCGAAGGGCAGGTCGGGCGAGGTGTTGCGGCTGATCACCGACTTGGCCGTCTCGGTCCGCACCTCGGTGCCCTGGGTTTGCGGCACTTCCTGGTACCAGCCGTCATCTTCCGCCACCGAATGACCAGGGGCAAAGCGGTTGTGTGGGTTGTGTGCCGTGCCACGGCCCTTTTGCGGTGCTGGAGGAATCATGGCTCACCCGAATACTGTATTCATATACAGTACAACGCATCCCAGGATCTTTCCAGCACCTCTGGTCTGGCTAATTCAGGCCATGCCAATTGAGGTACGCTGCCTGGCTCGATTGCCGCCCTAGAAATGCCTCGATGCCTTCACGTAACGGGCGGGATGCCCCTGGGACGAACAGTGCTTCCTGCAGTGCCCGGCCCGTGGCTCCGTTCAACAGGCCCTCGGCTTCGAAGCGGGTGAACACATCGAAGGCATGCACATCCGACCACAGGTAGGCGTAGTAACCAGCATCGTAGCCGTTTACAAGGTGGTCGAAGGCATGCGCCGGATGTTCGAAATCAGCGAGCGGCCAGTAACCACAACGCTCGCGGGCATCACCCAGTCGCTGTTCCAAGGACCTGCCATCGTTTGGTGTGCCATGCAGGTCCATGTCGAACAACGCCAGGCACAGATCACTCGCGATCTCCTCCACGCCCTGCTGTCGTAACTGCTGCAGGCACCCATCGGCTTGCTTGCGGGATAGTTGGCGGCCGTCCTGCGTGCGCGCCGAGATCGCCACCAGATAGTCTGCATCCCAGACCCAACGCTCGAACAGCTTGCCGAACAACTCCACACCATCGGTGCCCAACTCGGTCACGTTGGACATGACGTGGTTCGTCGTACGCACCAGCAGGTGGTGCAGGGCATGGCCGAATTCATGGAAAAGCTTGCGCAGTGACAAATGGTCGAGCAACGGCTGAAAACCAGACAGCGCTTGCGGTACATCACTGAACACCACCACCGAGGCTGCCTGGTAAATACCCTCTGCATCGACCCGGCGATTCCTTACGTAAGTGGTGAACACCGCGTCTGGCTGCTTGCCTGCGTGTTGCACGGCATCCAGATACAGAAAGCCAATGAAAGCGCTGTCCTGCCACACGTCGAATGGCTGCACGCTGTCATCCCAAGCAGGCAGCGCTTTGGGCTGCAGCACTGCACCAAACAACTTCCGCGCCAATTGCTGTAACGCACTGACAACGGTATTCAGCGGGAAGTAATCGCGCAGCGCTTCGGCAGGACACTCACTGCGCGAAGCACGCCGCAGGTACTCGAAATCCCAGGGTTGAGGTTTGCCCAGGCCCTGCTCGGTAGCCCCGCGCTCCACCTGCGAACGCCACCGCAACATGGCGGGTCGCACATGATCGGCCAGATCGTGAAGAAAGCCGCATACCTGGGCTACCGAGCCCGCACTCTTCACCTGCAGACTCTGCTCCAGATGGCCGGAATAACCGAGCAGGAGAGCCTTCGCCTCAAGCAACTGCGCCAGTTGCTGCAGATACGTGCCGTTGTCCTGTTGCGGATCATGGCTGATGCCGCGGGCGTGGAAAGCCCGGTACACACGCTCACGGAGCTGGCGGTTGGCAGCATGTTTGAGCACCTCTCGAGTAGTCAGCGTGTCACAGGCAATCAGCCACCCCTGCTTACCTGCTTGTTGCGCTCCTGCAGCCAATTCGTCGCGTACGCGCTGCGGGAGGCCGCTCAGCTCGGCTTCATCGGTGACAGTGAACCCAGGCCTGTTGATGTTGCCGCGGAACGCCTCGCGTACAGTGCCAATCTGCTCCTGAAGGTTTGCCAGACGCGCTTTGCCTGTGGAGTCGAGTAACGCACCGCCAGCGGCGAACTTGTCCAGGTGCCAACGCAAGGTGGCGCGCTTTCCGGTATCCAGTTGTTTGCCGATGTCACTGCCGGCCAAGCGTTCATAAAGCTCATGCAAGCCAGTGTTGGCGAATTTCTGCTCGAAGCGTGCCGTCACTCTGCCGTAGAAATCGATGATGGCGTTGGCCCAGGCCGTATCCCGGCCGACCAGTGGTGAGGCGGCATACAACACTGCCAGCAGTCGGCTATCCAGCCCATCCACCGCCAGCACCATGTCATCCCAGGTGGGCATGGTTCGTTGATCACGGATGATGCGTTCGACACCGTTCTCGTGTGCCTGCAGCACGTGAGCGAATGCCGCCTGCATGTTTTCGAGGGTGATGGAGGAGTAATCGACGGGGATATGGCTATCTTGCAGAAGAGGGTTGGCCATGACGCACACCTTGCTGGTAGAAATGAGCAAGAGAGCTTGCATGGCCAGCGTGTGCCAGGTGGCCTGACTATCTAACACCTGTCCATGCCTGCCCGGGCATTGCGCCCGGGTGGCATGACCGTATTACTCAGCCGGCTTTTTCAGCTTCGGATTTGGGAAGAACTGCACGGTCTGCACCTTGGCCGGCGCGGCTTTCGGCGCCAGGTGGTTGACCCGGGTGCCCAGTTCCTTCGGCACCGACAAGCCCTGCTCGTTGAGGGTGTCGGTAAAGCCGCAAGCTACACACTCGCGGTGCGGTACGCCGTCTTCGTTCCACATCATCAGCTTGTCGGGCTCGCTGCACGCCGGGCACACGGCACCGGCAATGAAGCGCTTCTTGGTCTTGTTCACAGCTACCTCACTCATGCTGCAGCGTCCTCGGTGAGACCACTGTGGCGCAGCAATGCATCGATGGAAGGCTCACGGCCACGGAAGTCGACGAACAGCTCCATCGGCTCGCGCGAACCCCCACGGGCCAGGATCGCCTCGCGGAAGGCGCGGCCGGTCTCGGCGTTCAGCACGCCTTCTTCCTCGAAGCGCGAGAAGGCGTCAGCCGACAGCACTTCGGCCCACTTGTAGCTGTAGTAGCCCGCCGCGTAACCACCCGCGAAAATGTGCGCAAAGCTGTTGGGGAAGCGGTTGTAAGCCGGCGGGCGCATGACCGACACCTCGTCACGCACACCTTCGAGCACCTGCAATACGCTGCGGCCGTCGCCATGGCTGGCGTGCAGCTCGAAATCGAACAGCGAGAACTCCAACTGGCGCACCATCATCATGCCCGACTGGAAGTTTTTCGCGGCCAGCATTTTGTCCAGCAGGTCCTGGGGCAGGGCGGCGCCGGTTTCGTAGTGACCCGAAATCAGTGCCAGGCCTTCCGGCTCCCAGCACCAGTTTTCCATGAACTGGCTTGGCAGCTCGACCGCATCCCAGGCCACGCCGTTGATGCCGGACACGCCAGCATGCTCGATGCGGGTCAGCATGTGGTGCAGGCCGTGACCGAATTCGTGGAACAGGGTGGTGACTTCATCGTGGGTCAGCAACGCGGGCTTGCCGGGCGCGGCCGGGGTGAAGTTGCACACCAGGTTGGCCACCGGGCTCTGCAGCTGGCCGCCGGCGGTGCGGCGACGGTCACGGGCGCCGTCCATCCATGCGCCGCCACGCTTGTTGGCGCGGGCGTACAGGTCGAAGAAGAAACGGCCAACGTGCTGACCGTTTTCCTTGATCTCGAACAGACGTACGTCCGGGTGCCAGCTGTCGAAGCCATTGAGCTCGGCGATTTCGATGCCGTACAGGCGTTGCACGATGCTGAACAGGCCGTCCAGCACCTTGTCGATCGGGAAGTAGGCGCGCAGGGCTTCCTGCGACACGCTGTAGCGCTGCTCGCGCAGCTTCTCGCCAAAGTAGCCGGCGTCCCAGCTGGCCAGCTCGGGGCAGCCTTGTTCGGCAGCGTAGGCCTTGAGCTGTTGCAGGTCCTGGGCGGCGAACGGCTTGGAACGCTTGGCAAGGTCACGCAGGAAACTCAGCACCTGGTCGCTGGACTCGGCCATCTTGGTGGCCAGGCTCAGCTCGGCGTAGTTCTTGTAGCCCAGCAGTTCGGCCAGTTCCTGGCGCAGGTCGAGGATTTCGCGCATCACCGGGCCGTTGTCGAACTGCCCGGCATTCGGGCCCTGGTCGGAGGCGCGGGTGCAGTAGGCGGCGTATAGCTCTTCGCGCAAGGCGCGGTCGCTGGCGTAGGTCATCACCGCGTAGTAGCTGGGGAACTCGAGGGTGATCAACCAGCCGTCCAGGCCCTTGGCCTGGGCTGCAGCGGCCATCTGCGCCTTGGCCGAATCGGTCAGGCCGGCCAGCGCAGCTTCGTCGGTGACATGCTTGGTCCATGCCTGGGTGGCGTCGAGCAGCTGATTGGAGAAACGGCTGCCCAGCTCGCTGAGCTTGCTCTGCACTTCGGCGTAGCGCTGCTGCTTGTCCGCCGGCAGGTCGATACCCGACAGGCGGAAGTCACGCAAGGCGTGCTCGAGGATAGTCTTTTGCGCCACGTCGAAGCCGGCAGCCTCCGGGCTGTCGATCAGCGCCTGGTAAGCTTCGAACAGCGCGCGGTTCTGGCCCAGTTCGGTAGAGTAGGCACTCAACGCCGGCAGGCACGACTCGTAGGCCTCGCGCAACTCGGCACTGTTGCACACCGCGTTAAGGTGGCTGACCGGGCTCCAGGCGGCGCCCAGGCGGTCGTTCAGTTCGTCCATGGCCAGCACCAGGCCGGCCCATGTAGGGTTCTTGCCCTGCTTTTCAAGGATCTCGGCAATGGCTTTACGGTTGTCGGCCAAGATCGCTTCGATCGCCGGCAACACGTGTTCGGCACGAATTTGCGAGAAGGGCGGCAGATCGTGGGATTGCAGAAGCGGGTTGTTCGCAGTCACGGTTTGGATACCTTGGCAGAAGAAACACTGCCCCATCTTAATTACAATCGACGCCGACCGCAGCAGGCAGCCTGCCTATCGGCACAGATGAGAGACGCTATCATGGCCATTCGCAGCTTCCAGCAACACACTCCGAAAGTTGGGCCCAGGGCCTTCGTCGACCGTTCGGCGGTGGTGCTGGGCGACGTGGAGATCGGTGCAGACAGTTCGGTATGGCCGTTGACCGTGGTGCGCGGCGACATGCACCGCATCCGCATTGGCGCGCGCACCAGCGTGCAGGACGGCAGCGTGCTGCACATTACCCACGCAGGGCCTTTCAACCCGGATGGTTTCCCGCTGATCATCGGTGACGAAGTGACCATCGGGCACAAGGTGATGCTGCATGGCTGCACCTTGGGCAACCGCATCCTGGTGGGCATGGGCAGCACCATCATGGACGGTGCCATCGTCGAGGACGAAGTGATCATCGGCGCTGGCAGCCTGGTGCCGCCAGGCAAACGCCTGGTCAGTGGCTACCTGTACATGGGCAGCCCGGTGAAACAGGCCCGGCTGCTGAACGACAAGGAGCGCGCATTTTTCTCCTACAGCGCCGGCAACTACGTGAAGCTCAAGGACCAGCACCTGGCCGAAGGCTACGATCAACCTGAATGACCGCATTCGCGGGCACGCCCGCTCCCACAGGTTGAGTGGCGCCTTCAAGGCCTGCGCTTTACCTGTGCGGGCATGCCCGCGAAGAAGGCCACGCAGCACTCAAGTGGAACCCTGTACATGCACCAGCAAAACATCCTCTTCGACCTCGACGGCACCCTGACCGACCCACGCCTGGGCATCACCCGCTCGATCCAGTATGCCCTGGCCAAGCTGGGTATCGACGAACCGGACCTGGCCCGCCTCGAACATTTCATCGGCCCCCCCCTGCTACAGGCCTTCATGCAGTTCTACCGCTTCGACGAAGCCAAGGCCTGGGATGCGGTGAACTTCTACCGGGAGCGCTTCCGCGTGACCGGGCTTTACGAAAACCTGGTGTTCGCCGGCGTGCCCGAATTGCTCGAAGCCCTGAACGGGCAGGGCCGCACGTTGTACATTGCCACCTCCAAACCGTGGGAGTTCGCCCGCGAAATCGCCCGGCACTTTGCCTTCGATCATCACTTCAAGGTGATCTACGGCAGTGAACTGGACGGCACGCGCACCAACAAGGTCGAGCTGATTCGCCATTTACTGGATGAAGAAGGGCTGGACCCTGCACAGACGCTGATGATCGGTGACCGCAAGCATGACCTGATCGGCGCACGCAGCAACGGGCTGCAGGCAGTGGCGGTGGGATACGGGTTTGGTAGCCGGGAAGAGCTGATGGCAGAAGAACCCGCTTTCCACTTCGCCACGGTAGCCGATTTGCATCAGGCTTTTAGCAAGGCTTGAGGGCCAGCAGAGCTGCTTTGCAGCCGGCCCTCCCACATCGATCGGCGTAAGCAGGGCCTTTGTGTGAGCGGCCTTGTGTCGCGATGGGCCGCAAAGCGGCCCCAAAATCTCAAAGGCTAACCATCAAACGCTGCAGTGCCGCTTTCCTTTCTTCAATCGGCAACCGCCCCAAATGCTCGACCCGCGCGTAAAACCGAACCCAATCCCCACCCACCTCACGAAATAGCGCCGCAAACGCCGGCACCCACTGGTCATATAGCCCGAACGGCAACAACTTGGCATTGTTCATCGGCCCATACATCCAGGCGTCATAGCGTTTGTCACCGCCCCACTGGCCATCACGCACCTGCCGGTATTCACGCCTCAAACGCTCAAACTCGGCCTGCTTGGCCCGGCGCTTGTGCGCATCATCCAACGGCCCCGCATAAATTGCCTGCAATCGCTCACGGCTGGCCAACACCAGGCGGATAAACTGGTCGCGCTGCTTTCCCTGATCCCCGCCAACCGCCGCCAGCCCACGCGCCGCGCGCCATTGCCGCGTCCCCTCCTGCTCGACGAACGAGGCAAACGATTCATTGAACTCGGTATCGTCCTGCACATAGAAGCGCTGGTGGGCCAGTTCATGAAAGATCAACGTAGCCAGGCGCTCATCGCCCCAGCCCACCATCGACGACAAAATCGGGTCATCGAACCAACCCAGGGTCGAATAGGCTTCCACACCGCCTACGTACACATCCAGGCCATCCTGGCGCATCAACGCCGCCGCGCCTCGCGCCGCGCCTTGCCGGTAGTAGCCGCGGTACGCCACGCACCCGGCAATCGGAAAGCAGTGCGTTACCGGTTGCAACGACAACTCGGGCGCGGCGAACACATTCCACACCACGTAAGGGCGGCCAAGGTCGGCGTATACCCGGTAGCTGCGGTTGTCCGGCAGTTTCAATTGCTGGCTGGCAAACACCCGCGCCTGTTCGGCCTGTTGCAGGTGCGCGCGCAAGGGTGCAGGGGTAGCAGGGTCGGCCAATACCTGCTCTACAGGCTGCCGCGCCCGCAGCAACTGCCACTGGCCCTGCGCCAATTGCCCATAGTAGGTGACATTGCTGCAACCGTTCAGCAGAAGCGCCGCAAGCAGCGGAACCAAACGGGTGAAATTGCGGTCGAGTGCCCCAAGGCCTGAGCGCTGCATAAGAAAAAGTCGAAGCATCCGGGACTGTCTGACTCGCTCAAGGCCATTTCGCTCCAAGACTATCTCGCCAAGGGGGAGTTTCGCCATGCGTGCATTGTTGGTCGCCGGCTCACTGGTGTTGATCGCTGCCTGTTCAACATTGCCAGCCCCGGACCCGAACCAGGCCTGGATCGACCTCACGCGCTACGACAACACCTCGCTGGACGCCGTGCAGGTAGATGAACGTGACTGGGCTGACAGCCGCTATTTCGAGGTTCAACCCGGCAGCCATGAACTGACCGTGCGCTATCAGTTTCCGGTTAACCCCAGCAATATCGGCCCCGTCGATAAGCCGCTGTGGCGCGATTGCCAGATCAAGCTGACCTTCAAGGACTTCAGCGCCGGGCAGCGTTATCAGTTACAGGCCGGCAGCATTGGCTTCCGCCCTTGGATCAAACTCTACGACCACCAGCAAAAACTGCTGGGTCAAGGGCTGCCGGCGGGTTGCCAACGCACCTGAACCGCACAAACGGCGCTATGCTTGTTACTTGTAAATCGCAAGTGGGAGTTTCGCCATGCGCCAGCCCATGATGCTGATCGCCCTCAGTACACTGGGGGCTTGCGCCAGCCCCTTGCCGCCCGTCGACCCGAAGCAGGCGTGGGTCGACCTGTACACCATGACCCCCGGCCGGGTGATCATGGCCGACCGCCTTGACGGCAAGCGCCTGGAGGATGGCCGTTACTTTCAGGTGACGCCGGGCAAACACGAACTGGTGGTGCGCTTCGATTATGAAATCTACTCGGGCGGCATCATGTCACAACCCAGGGACCGAACCTGCTACCTGACCGTGCGCTTTGACAACTTCAAGGCCGGCGAGCGCTATCGCCTGGAGGCGCGAGCGCCAGTGATGGAGCCGCAGGTTCTGCTGTATGACGCCAACCGCAAGGTGGTGGTGAACGAGCCTAGCGAAGTGTTCTGCATACCGTGAATTCGGGGCTGCTTTGCAGCCCCGAGCCCTGATGCTTATCGATCGTTCTTCTGATAGATGATCTTCTTCGTCCCACCATCGCAGGTCCCGACGACCATGTTCTGGTCCTCGACCTCGCTGTTGGGCACGATCTCCAGCGTGTAGGACGTAACCCCTTGGGCCTGGATCTTGGCCTCGATCTCGGCTTTCAGCTCCTCGCATGGCTTGACGGCCGCCAGCGCAGACGTGGCGAAAAGGGTAGCCAACACAGCGGTAGCTACGCGAATCATGGAACGGCTCCTGAAAAGGGCAGTGGCGCTGCCGACGTTCTTTAGACTACAGCAAACCACTACCGTTGCACCGTTTCACCCCACCAACGCTGCATCCAGGCTGATCTTCGCATTCAAAACCTTGGACACCGGGCAGCCTTCCTTCGCCTTGTTGGCAATCTCCAGGAATTGAGCCTCGCTGGCCCCGGGTACCTTGGCCCTGAGCACCAGGTGCACGGCAGTAATGGCAAAACCGTCCGCTTGCTTGTCGAGCGTCACCTCTGCAACCGTGTCGATCCGCTCTGCGGTAAGCCCCGCCTCGCCGAGCATCATTGATAGCGCCATCGAGAAACAACCGGCATGCGCCGCGCCGATCAGCTCCTCCGGGTTGGTACCGGGTGTGCCCTCGAAACGTGTATTGAAGCCATAAGGGTTCTGCTTGAGTGCGCCGCTTTCGGTAGAAAGCAGACCTTTTCCATCCTTCAGGCCACCTTGCCAGATCGCCGATGCTGTCTTTTTCATGATGCCTCCTGGTCACTGGGTTGCTTACCTACGGTTCAGAGGCCTGCCGACTGCCGCAAGTTCAGAGCAATATGCTTGCAGCCATTGAATCCAACGAATGCGCCCATACAGAATCAAAAAGGCCTCTGGCCAATCACTTTTGCGGAGGCTCCATGACGCAGCTGCGTGACCTGAAGATTTCCACCCTGGACCTGGTGCCCGTACGCGCCGACGCTGGCCCCGCGCAATCGCTGCGCAACTCGCTGGACCTGGCGCAGCATGTCGAGCGCTTTGGCTATAACCGTTTTTGGGTGGCCGAACACCACAACATGGACGGCATCGCCAGTTCGGCGACTTCGGTGCTGATCGGCTACCTGGCCGGTGGGACCTCACGTATTCGCGTGGGCTCTGGCGGGGTAATGCTGCCCAACCATGCGCCGCTGGTAATTGCCGAGCAGTTCGGCACCTTGGCCAGCCTGTATCCGGGGCGGATCGACCTTGGCCTGGGCCGTGCGCCGGGTTCGGACCAAATGACCGCCTATGCCCTGCGACGCGAGCGCGCTGGCAGCCCGGATGACTTCCCGGACGATGTCGAGGAGCTTTCGCGCTACCTCGGGCCACGCACCGATGATCAAAAAGTGATCGCCGTACCCGGGCACGACACCGACGTGCCAATGTGGTTGCTGGGATCCAGCCTGTTCAGCGCCCAGCTGGCCGGCATGCGCGGCATGCCCTACGCCTTCGCCTCGCATTTCGCACCACGCTACATGCACGAGGCAATTCGCGTATATCGCAACCATTTCAGGCCCTCGACCACGCTGGATAAGCCGTATGTGATGCTGGGCATTCCCATGGTGGTGGCGCAGACCGACGAGAAGGCCGAATACCTGGCCACCTCGGTCTATCAGCGCATCCTGGCGCTGATTCGCGGACAGAGCCTGATGCAGAAGCCACCCGTGGAAAGCATGGATGGGCTGTGGTTGCCCCATGAGCGAGAGACGGTGGGCAGCTTCCTGGGGTTGGCCATGATCGGCAGCCCGCAGAAGGTAAAGGCCAAGGTAGAAGTGCTGCTGGAACAGACGGGTGCGGATGAGCTGATCTTTACCTGTGACCTGTATGAGCATGCGGACCGCATTCGGTCATATGAGCTGATGGCGCAGGCCCTCAAGACCGAGTGATCCTCGTCGCGGGCTCGCCCGTTTCCACCGTTTGACTGGAGCCTTCAAGGCCTGCGCTGTTGGACTGTGGGAGCGGGCAAGCCCGCGTATGAGCGGGCCTATCAGCCGCGGCGGTACACAATCTCCTTGGTACCGGCCTCACAGCTACCAATGACCTTGCCCGCCGGCTCGCCTTTCTTGACGATCTCCAGCTTGTAGCCAGTGACGCCCTTGGCATCCAGCTTGGCCGCAATTTCCGCCTTCAGTTCCTCACACGGTTTGCCCGCTGCCAGCGCACCACCGGCCAGGGTCATCAGGCCCAGCGCCAGAATCAGTTTGTTCATCACTCGCTTTCCTTGTGCAGATGAAATCAGAAGGGGACCCCACCAAGGCGCCCCGTTCCTGAATACCTCATCACGCCGAGATCATGCAGCCCGACGCTATATCAGCTATTGGCGATACGGAAGCCGACCTTCAGCGTGACCTGGAAGTGCGCCGCCTTGTTGTCACGGATATGGCCACGGGTATCGACCACTTCGAACCATTCCAGGTGCTTGATGCTTTTGCCGGCTTCAGCCAGAGCATTGTTGATGGCGTCTTCGATACTGGTGGGCGAAGACCCTACCAGTTCGATTTTCTTGTAGGTGTGATGATCGGTCATGAGTGCTCTCCATGGGTGACAGTGAGTTTCAGCCTAGCAGCGCAGGCCTGGTTTACCTGCGAGCGGTCACTGTCAGCGAAAGTTCGATCGCACTTTCTCGCAGACCAAGGGTCGCAATCCTTAGAGCCCATACTGCAAAGGAGAGTCAACATGCACCGTAACTCGCTGCGTAAAACGTCCCTGGAAAGCATGGAAGCGGAGATCGAGAGCCTTCTGAAAAGCTTGGAAAACCTCAAGCATGATGCGTCGGAAGAGTCCCAGAAGTCGGTGAAGGCAATCCGCAGCAACGCTGAAAGCGCACTGCGTCATTCGCGCAGCCTACTGAGCGATGCGTACGAGGAAGTGAAGCAGCGCACCCGCCAGACCGGCATAGCCACCCGGGACTACGCCCAGGAACACCCCTACACCACCGCCGGTGTGGCCATTGGTGCGCTGGGCCTGCTGGCGGCGTACCTGATGTGCAAGCGAAACTAAGCGCCCTGCCGCGCAAGTTCTGCCCGTAACCACTGCGCCAACTGCTCGGCGCGCCCGTCTGCGGCGCGCCGTGGCACCCACAATGCCAGCGCCGCCTGGGTAGGTGAAAAGCCCCACGGCGCACTCAAGCGGCCCGCCCGCAGGTCATCGGCGACCAGTGGCTGCGGTGCAATCGCCACGCCCAATCCGGCCACGGCAGCTTCCAGCAGGTAATACAGGTGCTCGAAAGCCTGGCCATAGTGAATGGCCGCCGGGTCCAGGCCCTGTTGCAGCGCCCAGGTCGGCCAGGCTTGCGGGCGTGAAGTGGTGTGCAGCAAGGCTTCGCCCAGCAGCGCCTTGGCGGGCGCCCCCTGCAAGCGCTGGAAGCCTGCGAAATGCGGGCTGAGCACCGGTCCGATGCATTCCTCGGCCAGCACATGCACCTGCATGTCCGCCGGCCACGGTGGCTCGGCATACACCAACAACGCATCCAGCCCAGGCCGTCGCGGGTCAAGGTCGCCCTCACCCGCCGACAGGTGCAAGCGCAGCTCAGGCAAATCCGCCTGCAACCGCCCCAGCCGCGGGATGAACCAGCGCGCCAGCAAGCTGCCCGAGCAGCCCAGTACGAACGGCGCCTCACTCACATCACGGCTGAGTTCGGAACACACGCTGCGCAGCCGGTCGAAGGCTTCACCGCTGGCATCGCGCAGACGAACACCCGCATCTGTGAGTTTGATGCCGCGCCCGTCCTTGACGAACAGGGCGACGCCCAGATGCTCCTCAAGCACCTTGATCTGCCGGCTGACAGCGCCGTGGGTCACGTGCAGCGCTTCCGCTGCCTGGCTGACACTGTTCAGCCTGGCTGTAGCCTCGAAGGCACGCAGGGCATTGAGGGGAGGGAGGTCGTGGGCCATTTTACCTGTGAGTTTTTCTGACAAGTTTGCGCAATCTTATCGGTTTTCAGCCGAGCTTGCCGTGGTTAGAGTAAAGCCCATCACTCATTCACTACGCCTTGGAGCGCCCCATGACCCAGTCCCAATACCGCCCCGGCCCCGACGCCAATGGCCTGTTCGGCTCGTTTGGCGGCCGCTATGTGGCCGAAACCCTGATGCCACTGGTGCTGGACCTGGCCCGCGAATACGAAGCGGCCAAGGCAGACCCCAAGTTCCTTGAAGAGCTGGCGTACTTCCAGCGCGACTACATCGGCCGCCCCAATCCACTGTACTTCGCCGAGCGCCTGACCGAGCATTGCGGCGGGGCGAAGATTTTCTTCAAGCGTGAAGAGCTCAACCATACCGGTGCGCACAAGGTGAACAACTGCATCGGCCAGGTGCTGCTGGCCAAGCGTATGGGCAAAAAGCGCCTGATCGCCGAAACCGGCGCCGGCATGCACGGTGTCGCCACCGCCACCGTCGCCGCGCGCTTCGGCCTGCCTTGCGTGATCTACATGGGTGCCACCGACATCGAGCGCCAGCAGGCGAACGTGTTCCGCATGAAGCTGCTGGGCGCAGAGATCGTGCCAGTTACCGCCGGCACCGGCACCCTGAAAGACGCCATGAACGAAGCCCTGCGTGACTGGGTTACCAACGTCGAAGACACCTTCTACCTGATCGGCACCGTGGCTGGCCCACACCCATACCCCGCCATGGTGCGCGACTTCCAGTCGATCATCGGCAAAGAGACCCGTGCCCAGTTGCAAGAGAAGGAAGGCCGCCTGCCTGATAGCCTGGTTGCCTGCGTCGGCGGTGGCTCCAATGCCATGGGCCTGTTCCATGAATTCCTCGAAGAGCCGAGCGTGCAGATCATCGGCGTTGAAGCCGGTGGCCACGGCGTACACACCGACAAGCACGCCGCCAGCCTGAACGGCGGCGTACCGGGCGTGTTGCACGGCAACCGCACCTACCTGTTGCAGGACCAAGACGGCCAGATCACCGATGCCCACTCGATTTCCGCAGGCCTGGACTACCCGGGCATCGGCCCGGAGCACGCCTATCTGCATGAGGTGAAGCGCGTCGAATACGTCAGTATCACCGACGACGAAGCATTGGATGCGTTCCACGCAACCTGCCGTCTGGAAGGCATCATCCCAGCCCTGGAAAGCTCCCACGCCTTGGCCGAAGCGATCAAGCGCGCACCGAAGCTGCCCAAGGACCACCTGATGGTCGTGTGCCTGTCGGGCCGCGGCGACAAAGACATGCAAACCGTCATGAACCACATGGCCGCCCAGGAGAAACAGGCATGAGCCGTCTTGAACAACGCTTCGCCGAGCTGAAGGCCGAAGGCCGCTCGGCACTGGTCACCTTCGTCACAGCTGGCGACCCAGGCTACGACGCCTCGCTGCAGATCCTCAAGGGCCTGCCGGCTGCTGGCGCCGACGTGATCGAGCTGGGCATGCCGTTCACCGACCCGATGGCCGATGGCGTGGCCATCCAACTGGCCACCCTGCGCGCCCTTGAAGCTGGCCAGACCTTGGCCAAGACCCTGCAGATGGTTCGCGAATTCCGTGTGGATAACCAGACCACGCCAATCGTGCTGATGGGCTACTACAACCCGATCCACCGCTTTGGCGTGGACACGTTCGTGGCTGAAGCCAAGGCAGCGGGCGTCGATGGCCTGATCATCGTCGACCTTCCGCCAGAGCACGACGCCGAACTGGCTACCCCGGCCCAGGCCGCAGGCATCGACTTCATCCGCCTGACCACCCCGACCACCGACGACGCGCGCCTGCCGCGCGTGCTGGAGCGCAGCTCCGGGTTCGTCTACTACGTGTCGGTGGCCGGCGTGACCGGTGCCGGTTCGGCGACCACCGAGCATGTGACCGAAGCCATTGCCCGCCTGCGTCGGCATACCGATCTGCCGATCAGCGTTGGCTTCGGCATTCGCACGCCGGAACAGGCTGCGAACATTGCCCGCCTGGCGGATGGTGTGGTGGTGGGCTCGGCACTGGTCGACAAGATCGCCCAGGCCAAGAGCGCCGATCAGGCGGTGACCGATGTATTGAGCCTGTGCTCGGCATTGGCTGAAGGGGTGCGTGGCGCACGCCGTTAAACTGCGTCGTCTGCTTCGCGGGTAAACCCGCTCCTACGGGGCCAGTGCCACCCTCTGGCTCTGCGATATCGTTGTAGGAGCGGGTTCACCCGCGAAGAGGCCAGCACAGGCAACCCCCGCCTAGCCCCCAAAAACCGATAGATTCAATGGCCGCACGGCCCCCATCCAGATCGCATGATCCCGGTGATCCGCCAGTTCATCCCCGGTTTCCGGATGCATGAATACCACCAGGCCCTTGCGGTACAGCGCCAACCAGGGCAAAACCACCCCCACCACTTCCGGCCCGAACGCCAGCTGGCAACTCCAGTCCGGATGCGGCCCAACCGGTTTCTGATGCATGCGCCCCATGGTCACGGGGAACAGCCGCGCCGCCTCCTCACACAGTTCCCGGGCCTGCTCCATGGTGGCTGCGTCGTAATAAACGTGGGCGTGGTAACCCTTGATCCTCTGCACGATAACTCCTGATTGCGGTCCAACCATCACCACCTGCAACGGGAGTGATGCAGTGAAAAACGCCGAAACCCCAGTGTTCAAACTGGTCCTGTTCGGGCCTGAAAGCAGCCTGGGCAATGCCCTGATGGTCGAGCTGCTGTCGCGCCAGCACGAAGTCATCGCCGTGGTCGACGACCTCAACCGCCATTCGCCGCGCCCGGGCCTGCACTTCAAGATAGGGGGGCTGGGTGATGCCCACCAGGCGGAGCAGGGCGCAGCGGGCGGCTCGGCGGTGATCGCCCTGTTACCAGCGCTGGCGCCGGGTGACCTGCCGGGGCAGGCACGCTTGAGCGAGGCGCTGGTGGCGGGGCTTGCGCGTACGACTATACGCCGGCTGCTGCTTGTGGGCGATTTCGATGTGCTGGATGAGCCGAGCAAGTACAGCGAGGTGGAGCGGGAATGCGTGGCCCAGGTGGTTGATGGGTTGCAGCGCAGTGCCTTGCACTGGACGCTGATCAATGCACCGCAGGAACTGGCCGGGTTGGGCATGGAGCATTTTCGCAGTACCGAAGGCACGCTGGAGCCTGGGCTGGCTGAGCCGTTGCGGCGCTTGGCCAGGATCGCAGCGGGGATGGTGGACATGCTGGAGCTGGACTTGCACCGGGGCGAGCACCTGAACTTCGTGGTCTAAATTGCCGGGGGCTGCTGCGCAGCCCATCGCGACGCAAGGCCCACACATGGGCCGGCGTGTGCAGTGCCACTGTGGGAGCGGCCTTGTGTCGCGAT